>NZ_AZSV01000025.1:0-51302 GCF_000582595.1 Pseudomonas sp. BAY1663 | reverse complement strand
CCTGCACGGGCTGCTGGCCGAGCTGCTGCAGGCGCGGCGACGCTGCCTGAAGCCGGCCGGCGCGAGCAGGCCCTCGCGCGCATCGCCAGCGCGCTCGAGCACTATCCGCAGCTGTTCGACGAACCGCTCTGGCGCGACGGTTTCGGCGCCCGCCTCCACTAAATAGAACGAATGAGCCCGCTCGCCAGCCCTTGATCGTCATCACGGTCTGGCCTGCTTTCCCGATGGCATATGCGCTAGGCTGTGTCGTCATCGCTCAACTAGAAACAGGACGCCTTGCATGGTGCTTCACCGCGTACACCACCAGATTCTCCGCAGCCATCACCTGTTCGAGCCATTGAACGAGGAACAGATGGAGGAACTGCTCAATTCCAGCCAGTTGCTCAACCTGGACAAGGGCGACAACCTGTTCCACCAGGGCGAACCGGCGCACAGCTTCTACTTCGTCATTTCCGGCGCGGTGAAAGTCTACCGCCTGACCCCGGACGGCCAGGAAAAGGTCTTCGAGGTCATCGGCAACCGCCAGACCTTCGCCGAAGCCATGATGCTGATGGACACGCCCAACTACGTCGCCTCGGCGCAGGCGGTGTGCCCATCGCAGGTCTACCGCTTCTCCAACGCCGCCTACATGCGCCTGCTGGAGGCCAACCAGCGGCTGTCCTTCGCCCTGCTCGGCAAGCTCTGCGTGCGCCTGCACCAGCGCATCAACGAGATCGAGACGCTGTCGCTGAAGAACGCCACCCACCGCGTGGTGCGCTATCTGCTGACGCAACTGGCGCGGGTCAAGGACGGCAGCAACAGCTTCGAACTGCCGATGGCCAAGCAACTGGTCGCCGGGCACCTGTCGATCCAGCCGGAGACCTTCTCGCGGATCATCCGCCGGCTGATCGACGAAGGGATCATCACCCAGGAAGGCCGGCAGATCACCATCCTCGACCGCCAGCGCCTCGAGCAGTTCGAGTGAGTTGATCGTCATCAAAGCCTGCGGCTTTCGGGCCATGCCAGGCTTTATCGGTCAGGAGGAGCGACCGTCCATGGCCAAGTGCCTTTACTGCCAGCAAGACAACCCGCCGCGGCAAGCCGAATGCGACAACTGCGGCATGCCCTTGCCCGAACGGGCCGACAGCGCCCCGGAGCGCCGCCAGCGGCGTTTCCTGTGGTTCTGCATCGGCCTCGCGCTGTTCTGCGCCGTGATGATCATCTGGTTGCCGCGGTATCTGTTCTGACCCGTAGGGTGGATCACGCTTCATCGATCCACCGAGCGGCATCGCGGTGGATGTAAAAGGCGACATCCACCCTACCTGCCCCGCAATACCTCGCGGCCACCGTAGGGTGGATCACGCTTCATCGATCCACCGGGCCACGCCATGGTGGATGTAAAAAGCGACATCCACCCTACCTGCCCCGCAATATCTCGCGGCCACCGTAGGGTGGATCACGCTCCGCCGATCCACCGAGCGGCACCACGGTGGATGTAAAAAGCGACATCCACCCTACCTGCCCCGCAATGCCTCGCGGCCACCGTAGGTGGATCACGCTCCACCGATCCACGGGGTGGCCATCCACCGAGCGGCATCGCGGTGGATGTAAAAGGCGACATCCACCCTACGACTGGGTCAGTTGCTTGTACAGCTGCGGCAGGCGGAACGGCAGTTGCTGCGGCTCCTTGATCAGGGTGTAGCCGTTGGCACCGAACATGTACGGCAGGTAGTCGCCGGCCTCGCGGTCGATGGTGATGCAGAACGGCAGCAGGCCCTGCTTGCGCGCCTCCATCACCGCCTGGCGGGTGTCCTCGACGCCGTAGCGGCCCTCGTACAGATCCAGATCGTTGGGCTTGCCATCGGTGACCAGCAGCAGCAGCTTGCGCCGCTGCTTGCAGGCACCGAGCAGTTCGGTGGCGTGGCGGATAGCCGCGCCCATGCGGGTGTAGTAGCCGGGCTTGAGCGCCTGGATGCGTCCGCGGGTCTCGTCGCCGTAGGCTGGCGGAAGCTTTTCAGCTCCTGCATGCGCACCTGCTGGCGGCGCAGCGAGGAGAAGCCGTAGAGGGCGAACGGATCACCCACCGCCGACAGCGCCTCGCCGAACAGCAGCAGCTGTCGGTGACCACGTCGATCACCCGGTGCTCGTTGTCCAGGTGCGCGTCGGTGGACATCGACAGGTCGGCCAGCAGCAGACAGGCCAGGTCGCGGCGGTTCTGCCGCTGTTCCATGAACAGCCCGCGCTCGGCGCACTGGCCGTTCTGCCGCTCGACGTGGAAATCCAGCCAGGCCTGCATGTCCAGTTCCGACCCCTGGGGTTGCTGGCGCAGCCACTGGCGATCGTTGCGCAGGTGCTCGAACTGCCGGCGCAGGCGCCGCGCCAGCGGCGACAGGTGCAGCGGCAGCGGCTTGGCCTCGGAGCCGCGCGGCAGCATCAGCTGCAGGTTGACGAAATCGGGTTGCAGGCACTGCTTGCGGTAGTCCCACTCGGGCAGCTTGATGCCCTCGCCCAGCGGCACGTCGTCGAAATCCGCCGCAGGCAGGTCCAGGTCCAGCTTGAGTCCGCCGCCCTGGCGCATGCGCTGGCGCGACAGCGCCAGTTCGTCGAGGTCCTCGGCGACGCGGGCGGCATCGAGGTCCTCGGTATCGTCGCCGCAGCGATCCAGTTCGATGTGTTCGGACCAGCTGAACAGGTTCTCCAGGCGGAACAGCAGCAGGCCGCCCTTGCTGGTGCTTTCCTCGACTCGCCGGGCGCGCTTGCGCTGGCGCGACTCGCCACCGGGCGGGGTTTCCAGATTGCCCTCGCCGTCCTCGCCACGATCCGCGGCCTGCGGTTCACCGAGGTTTTCCGCCGGATACAGCCACAGCGGCAGCGGCCAGGGCGCGCGCTCGCTGCGCGGGAACCGGTCGACGCTGCCCGGCTCGCGCAGGGCCTGGCATAGCGCCGCTTCCAGCGCGGCCTCGGCCTTGGGCAGCTGGCTCGGGTCCGGGCGCAGTTGCAGGTGCGCCTCGACCAACCGCTGGTAGCGTGGCCACATGGCCGGAAAGCGTTCGAGCAGCGCCAGGGTCCAGCGCTGGTTGTCACGCGCCCAATGGCGCATCTCGCCCGCCTGCGCCGCGAGCAGCGCCAGCCAGCGATACAGATCCTGGTTCAGCGCCACCTCGGGGTACACCGCGAGGCTTTGCGGAAGCCGCAGGTTGTTGCGGTCGCACCAGGCCACCGGCAACTGCTTGCAGGTGCCGGCGACCTGTTGCAGCAGGTTGCGCCGCAGCAGCAGATCCCGCGCGCTGGCGGCTTCGACAGCGACGCCGCTGGCCCCGCCCATGGCGCGGAACAGCAGCGACAGCGGCCGTTGCATGCTTTCCAGCTCGACCCGCGCCTCGGGGAAATCGGGGCTGGCGCGGCGGGTGATGAAGCGGTGCCAGACGCTGCCGACCCACTCTTCCACTTCGATGGTAAAGGCCATGGCGGGTTACTCCGTGCAGGCGGGGAAAAAGCACGACGGCCCGCTAGTACCAGCCGGGCCGTCGGTTCTCATTGCGCGCCGTCTCAGGCTGCGCTGGCGGCTGCCGCTGCGACCGTCACACGACCGCGCTGGCGGAAGCTGTACAGGTAGCAACCCAGGCCGATCAGGAAGAACACCCCGGCGATCAGGCGCAGCCAGAAGAAGATGGCCAGCTGGTCGGCGGTATTCATGAACGACATGGCGGCACCATCGGCGGGAATGCGCTGCAGCCAGACCTGGACCACGCCCGCGGCGGTGAGGAACAGGGTGATGGCGACCATGGAGATGGTCATCAGCCAGAAGCCCCAGATCTCGACCCGCTGCGCCTGTGCATCCGGCGCTTCACCCAGGCCACGCAGGCGCGGCATGGCGTAGCTGATCATGGTCATCACGATCATCGCGTAGGCGCCGTAGAAGGCCAGGTGGCCATGCGCGGCGGTGATCTGCGAACCGTGGGTGTAGTAGTTCACCGGTGCCAGGGTGTGCAGGAAGCCCCACACGCCAGCGCCGAGGAACGCGGTCACGGTGGTGCCGATGGCCCACAGCGAAGCGGCCTTGTTCGGATGCTCGCGACGACGACGGTTCACCATGTTCAGGGCGAACAGCACCATGGCGAAGAACGGCAGCGGTTCCATGGCGGAGAAGATCGAACCCAGCCACAGCCACACGGTCGGCGCGCCGATCCAGAAGAAGTGGTGGCCGGTACCGATGATGCCGGTGATCAGGGCCATGGCGATGATCACGTACAGCCACTTCTCGACCACTTCGCGGTCCACGCCGGTGATCTTGATCAGGACGAAGGCCAGCATCGAACCCATGATCAGTTCCCACACGCCTTCCACCCACAGGTGCACGACGAACCACCAGTAATACTTGTCGCGCGCCAGGTTCTCCGGGTTGTAGAAGGAGAACAGGAAGAACACCGCGAGGCCGATCAGACCGGTCATCATCACCGTGCTGACCACGGTCTTGCGACCCTTGAGCATGGTCATGCCGATGTTGTAGAGGAAGCCCAGGGCCACCACCACGATACCGATCTTGGTGATCGTCGGCTGCTCGAGGAACTCGCGTCCCATGGTCGGCAGCAGGTCGTTGCCGGTCATCGCGGCCAGCCCGGCGTAAGGCACGAACAGGTAGCCGAGGATGGTCAGCACGCCGGCGGCGGCGAACACCCAGAACAGGATCAGCGCCAGTTTCGGGCTATGCAGCTCGCGGTCCGCTTCCTCGGGAATGAGGTAGTAGGCCGCGCCCATGAAGCCGAACAGCAACCAGACGATCAGCAGGTTGGTATGAACCATCCGCGCCACGTTGAAGGGCAGCAGCGGGAACAGGAAATCGCCGACCACGTATTGCAGGCCCATGATCAGGCCGAACAGGATCTGCCCGACGAACAGCATCAGCGCAAACACGAAATAGGGCTTGGCGACGGCCTGCGATTGGAATTTGAGATGCGGGTTAATGATGCCCATCTCGTGGCCCTCCTATGGATTGGAAAACAAAGACGCCCATCACACTCAACCCTCCTTGTTCGGCGGCCAGTTGTTGGTATCGATCTTCGAAGTCCACTTGAGGAACTCCGCCATATCGTCAACTTGCTGCTCGGTCAGATTGAATTGCGGCATCGCCCGGCGACCTGGCGCCCCGAGGGGCTGAGCCTTCATCCAGGCGTGCAGGAAGGGCTTGAAGGCCTCCTCGCCGCCGCGACGGACGAATACGTTGCCCAGCTCCGGCGCGAAATAGGCGCCCTCGCCGAGCAGGCTGTGGCAGCCGATGCAGTTGTTGTTTTCCCAGACCGCCTTGCCGCGCACTACCGCTTCGGTCATTTCCGAATCGTTCGATCGCTCGGGGAAGGTCTGCTCTGTGTGGTAGGTCAGGCCGAGGAATACCAGGAAGAAGAACACGCTTCCTCCGAAGTAGATATTCCTGGCCATCCCTTTGGTGAAGGTCTCGGACATGGTCGCCTCCTCATGGCTTGGCGTGGCCAGTTTAAGAAGGAGGCTATCGAAACCTGCTTGATGGCAATCAAGAAAAACCTGAACGTGGCAGTCGGGCTTTCCGGAGCCTCAAAGGGTGGTATGCGGTGCGGCAGAGCATCGGGGGCAATGTCCGCCCGGTGCGCGTAGGTGGGGTTGCGGCGCAAAGCGTCGAGGCCCAGCCATCGCCCGTCGCCATGTACGTGCCGCGAAAGACAGGCGAGGCATTCGCGTCGAAGCCCAGCGCCATGCGGAGGCAGCGCCTGGGCGGTCGCGTGTTGGGCTTCGCTGCGCTCAACCCAACCTACGCCCCCCACCAGCGGCTTTCTCAGGCGCTGCGCTGCAGGGTGCCGACGCGCAGGCCGGTCTTTTTCAGGATGCGGCTGGAAACCAGCATCTCGTCACCGCGACAGGCCTTGCCGAGCAAGGCGCGGATCTGGTTGCGGTAGGCCTCGATGGCCGCCGCGTCGCGGCCGTGGACCATGGCGAACAGGTTGTACGGCCAGCCCTCGCGGCGCGGCCGGCGATAGCAGTGGCTGACGAAGGGCTGCGCGCCGATCAGCGCGCCGAGGCGCTCGATCTCGGCATCGTCGACGTCCCATACGGTCATGCCGTTGTGCCGGTAGCCCAGGCGGTAGTGGTTGGGCACGGCGGCGATGCGGCGAATCGCACCGGCGGCCTGCAGCCGCTGCAGCAGCGCCAGGGTCTCGTCCACCGGGAGATCGAGTTCGCCGGCGAGCCAGGCCCAGGGGTCCTCGACCAGCGGCAGGCCGGCTTCGGTGAGCGCCACCAGGCGTTGCGCCAGGGCCCGGTCAGACGGGGAAATGCAATCCGACATGATAGGTTTCCTCCTTCGGCAGGTTGAGCACCACGAGCCCGGTCTGCGCCTCGATGCGCGCCACGGTTTCGGCGATGCCCTGCGGGGTCGCGCAACCGAGCACGAACCACATGTTCCAGGGGTGTTCACGGCGATAGTTGTGCGCCACCTCCGGCATCGCCGCGAGTTGCGCGGCGACCTCGTCGAAGCGCGCCTCGGGCACCGCCAGCGCCGCGAGGGTGAAGGCACCGCCCAGGCGCTCGATATCGAACATCGGCCCGAAGCGGGTCAGCACGCCGTCGTCCAGCAGCGCCTGCACCCGCGCGCGCAACGCCTCGGAGGTGCTGCCCAGTTCCTCAGCCAGTGCCTGCCAGGGGTGGCGAACCAGCGGCAGGCCGTGCTGCAGACGATTGATCAGTTGCCGGTCGAATTCATCCATTGGCAACCTCCCTGGCCGGCGGCGGGGCATAGCGGCCGCCGCATTGCTTGAAGGCGCGCGTGCTGAACAGCAGTTGATGCGGCACTTCGTCGAGGCCGTTGGCGGCGAGCAGCGCCGCGATCAGCTGGCAGACCTGCTCGCGTTCGCGCCCATGGACCATGCAGAACAGGTTGTACGGCCATTGCGGCAGGCGCCGCGGCCGCTGGTAGCAGAGGTTGACGCCGGCGGCCTGGCCGAGCCGGCGGCCCACCTCGTCGACCTGCGCGTCGGGGATGTCCAGCACCAGCATGGCATTGGCCCGAAAACCCAGGGCACGGTGCTTGAGCACCAGGCCGACGCGCCGGAACAGGCCCTCGTCCTGCCAGCGCTGGATCTGCTCGAGGACCTGCGCCTCGCTGGCGCCGACCTGCTCGGCGAGCCGTCGATAGGGGCGCGCATCCAGCGGCAGGCCGCCTTCGAGCAGGCGCCGCAGGTGCATCGCCTGCAACTCGTTCAGGCCGGCGTTCATGATGGTTCTCCCAGTGGAAAGCCCAGGTCGATGCGGTAGGCGTGCAGCATCGGCAGATCGAGCGGCACCAGCCCGGTATCGGCCTCGATCTCGGCGAGCAGGCGGTCGATGTGCGGGCGATCGGGCCCGGTCAGCACGAACCAGAGGTTGTAGCGATGCTCGCGCAGGTAGTTGTGGTTGACCTCGGGGTAGGCGTTGATGCGCGCGGCGACCTGCTCCAGCCGCGCCTGCGGCACGGCCAGCGCGACCAGGGTACTGGCGCCGGCGCGGCTGTGCTCGAATACCGGCCCGACACGCGAGAGACCGCCGCCGTCCTGCAGCCGCTCGAGGCAAGCGAGCACCTCGGCCTCGCTGCAGCCCAGCTCCTCGGCCATCGCGCGGTAAGGCGCGGCGCACAGCGGCATGCCGTGCTGGTAACGGTCGATCAGGCGGCGGCTGAGGCTGTCGATGTGCATGTCACAACCCCGTCTCGTGGGCACGGCTGCTGAAGAAGATGCCGCTCGGGCTCTCGGCCGGCAGGCGCTTGATCAGCTCCAGGCGATAGGGGTCCCACACCTGCACCTCGTTGCCGTCGCGAACCGACAGCCACAGCTGGTCGCCGCGCGCGGTGAACTCCATGTGCAGTACCGCCGGCCCCGGCTCCAGGTCGGCGATGATCTGGCGGGTCTCGCTGTCGATGACCTGGACCCGGTGGTTGTCCGGATGGGCGAAGTTGACCCAGATCTGCCGTGCATCGGGGCGGGCCATGACGAACACCGGCTGGCCGGCGACGTCGATGGCGTCGGTCTGCTTCCAGCTCTGCGAATCCATCACCAGCACGCGATGCTGGCCGATGGCCGGGACGAAGGTCTGGTTGCCGGCGACGGTCCAGCCCTCCAGGTGGGGCATCTTGTACACCGGCAGTTTTTCCTGGCCGCGGCCGTAGCCATCGAGAATGCGCTCGACGCCGCGCTCCGGATGCCACAGGTCGATCTTGCCCATGCCGTCCTCGCCGAACAGCCCGGCGATGTAGTAGCGGCCCTCCGGGGTCAGCAGCGCGTCGTAGGGTTGCTTGCCGATGTCGTCGAAACGGGTGATCTGCGGCGTGTTGCCCTGGCTGAAGTCCAGCAGCCAGGTTTCATTGGTATCGAACAGGCTGTAGATGAAGCGCCGACCGGGCGCATCGATCACGCCGACCACCCGCGAGTTGCGGCTGCCGTCGGCCAGCGGCGTGGCGGGGATGTCGGCGACCAGTGCCAGGGTGCTGGCGTCGAAGACCTTGACCCCGCCCGGCTCGTAGTTGCCGACGGCGATCAGCGTGCCGTCCTGGCTGATCGCGCCGCCGATGCTGTTGCCGCCCTGCACCACGCGCCGGTCGATGCGCTGGCGCAGCAGGTCGACCTTGGTCAGTCCGCCGTCGCGGCCGAATACGTAGGCATAGCGCTCATCGCGGGAAAACACCACCGAGGCGTGGGACAGGTCGCCCAGCCCTTCGACGCGGGCGATGCGGCTCTGGCTGCTGCTCTCGATGATCTGCACGCTGCCGGTGGCGCGCTCCACCACCACGCCGAGGTCGCCCGTGCCGCGCAGCGGGTGTTGCGCGCAGGCCGTGAGCAAGGCGGCCGCGGCCAGCAGCAGAAAAGGACGAATCATGGCTTGGGATATCCTTCGAGTAGACGGTCGACCAGCCAGGCGATGTCCGCCTCGTCCAGCAGGGCCTTCCAGCCGGGCATGGCGGTGCCGGGGCGGCCGTGGGTGACGGTGGCGATCAGGCTGTCGCGGGGTTTGCCGGCAAGCGCTTCGCGGGTCAGCGCCGGCCCGAGGCCGCCGGTCATGCGCAGGCCGTGGCAAGAGCCACAGTCCTGCAGGAGCAGATGGTCGAGCTGAACCTGGCGCTCGGGCGTGGGCGCCGCGGCCAGGGCAGCGGGAATCAGGAGGAAGGACGCCAGGGCGAGCCCCAGACGCGATACTGCATGGCGGGACTGGATCATGACGTCCTCCAGGGTATTACTTCTGGCTAAGAACCCACTCGGCGAGGATCTTGGCTTCTTCTTCGGTGACAGGGTTTGGCGGCATCGGGATCGGACCCCAGACGCCCTGGCTGCCGTTCTTGATGTGCCCGGCGAGCAGGTCGGCGGCGCCGTCCTGGCCTGCGTACTTGGCGGCGACTTCCTTGAAAGCCGGGCCGACCAGCTTGGCGTCGATGCTATGGCACGCAGCGCAGGGCTTGCTCTTGAACAGCGCTTCGCCGTCCTGTGCGAACGCCGGCTGCAGGGCCAGCGCGCCGCCAAGGGCGAGCAATGGGAGCAGAACTTTCTTCATGAGTACTTCCTCAAGGCTAAAGCGGGGGCGGATCTTGAGGCCCGCCCCCTGGTTAACTCAGTACACGTCATACTGAGTGTTGTGGACGTTAAATTTACCGGTTGGGGTAATCAACCTTTTGTCCTTGATCACTGTTTTGAGCTTCAGGGTCTTGTCATCGACCACCACGATGGCCGATTCATCCTCCTGACCGCTCCACACCGAGAACCACACCTCGTCGCCGGCTTCGTTGTACTCAGGCTGCACGACACGCTTGGCACCGTCCTTCAGGCCGGCCCACTCGCCGATCGGCAGCACCTTGAAACCGGCCTCCAGGTTGTCGATGTCGAATACCGCGGCCGACTGGCTGACATTGGCATCCGGGTGGAAGGTGGTATCCAGGTACAGGTGCTTGGACTTCGGATGGGTCTTGATGAACAGCGAACCACCGCCCTGGCCCTTGAGGCTGTCGACGTGTTTCCAGGCGTATTGCGGGTGGTTCTTCGGATCGGTACCGATCAGCGAAATGCTCTCGTCGCCGAGGTGGCTGGTCGCCCAGACCGGACCGTATTTGGGGTGCGTGAAGTTGGCGCCACGTCCCGGGTGCGGGATCTTGCCGACTTCAACCAGCGCGCTCAGCTTGCGTTCCTTGGAGTCGACCACCGCCACTTTGTTGGAGTTGTTGGCCGCCGTCATGAAGTAGCGGTGCGTGCTGTCCCAGCCACCGTCGTGCAGGAACGGCGCGGCGTTGATGCTGGTGGTGGTGAGGTTGTCGATGTCCTTGTAGTTGACCAGCAGGATCTTGCCGGTTTCCTTGACGTTGACGATGAACTCGGGGTGCTCGTGCGAGGCGATGATCGCCGCCACGCGCGGTTCCGGGTGGTACTCCTGCTTGTCCACGGTCATGCCGCGGGTGGAGACGATCTGCAGCGGTTGCAGGGTCTCGCCATCCATGATGGTGAACTGCGGCGGCCAGTAGTCGCCGGCGATCACGTACTTGTCCTCGTAGCCCTTGTACTTGGAGGTCTCCACCGAGCGCGCCTCGATACCCACCTTGATCTCGGCGACCTTGGTCGGCTCCTTGGCCCACAGGTCGATCATGTCGATCTTGGCGTCGCGACCGATCACCAGCAGGTAGCGGCCGGAGGCGGACATGCGCGAGATGTGCACGGCGTAGCCGGTGTCGATGGTCTTGACGATCTTCTTGCTGCCGCCGTCGATCAGCGCGATCTTGCCGTCGTCACGCAGGGTGACGGAGAACAGGTTCGCCAGATCCAGATTGTTCATCTGCTTCTTCGGACGATCTTCCGGCTTGACCAGGACCTTCCAGGAGTTCTTCATCTCGGCCATGCCCCACTCCGGCGGAGTCGGCGGCGTGTGCTGGATGTACTTGGCCATCAGCGTGATCTGATCTTTGGTCAGCGAATTGGAGGTGCCCCAGTTCGGCATGCCGGCGGGCGAGCCGTAGGTGATCAGCGCTTCCAGGTAGGCCTGGCCACGCTCCTGGGTGATGTCCGGGGTCAGCGGCTTGCCGGTCGCGCCCTTGCGCAGCACGCCGTGGCAGCCGGCGCAGCGCTGGAAGTAGATTTCCTTGGCCTGCTCGAATTCGACGGCGTTCAGATCGGGGGCGCCGGGAGAACGCACGACCTGGGCGCTGGCAGGGTCGATGGTCGAGGCCTGGCCCTTGTAGGCGGCCTCGGCTTTGTCTTCCGGATTGTTCTGCGCCTGGGCGACGCCCAGTGCGAGCAACGAAAAGCCGGCTACAAGTCCGGCCAGTAGTGGTTTGCGCATACTGTTTCTCCTCTGAATCGCTTCATGCGATTCCTGCTAAGTGACGGCGGTGCGGCAATTCCCGGTGCTTGATTGGTGCGCCTGCATCCTAGGAGAGGCCAAATCGTCAAGCGCTTGACGACAATCAAGAGAACCCCCGAGACCCCACAAGCGTGACGCCTTGTCGCGGGGCAGCCGGCCGAACGTGGCACACGCCAACGCAAGGCGAGCGCCGCCTGGCCGCCAATTCCGCCGGGACTTGATCGCAATCAAGCTTTGCCGGCGGATGGCTTGAGCTGGGAACGCCGCGACCGGTAGCTTGGCGACAGATGCTTAACCAACTGCCGCAGTGAGGTATTGCCTGTGAATGCGCCTGAAATCCCAACTGCCGCTGGCATGCCGGACGCGCCCTTCTATCAGCCGCTGGGCAACGAGGAGGTGCTGTTCGAGCAGGCCTGGCGCCACGGCATGCCGGTGCTGATCAAGGGCCCGACCGGCTGTGGCAAGACCCGCTTCGTGCAGCACATGGCACATCGCCTGAACCTGCCGCTGTATACCGTGGCCTGTCACGACGACCTTTCCGCCGCCGACCTGGTCGGCCGTCACCTGATCGGCGCCCAGGGCACCTGGTGGCAGGACGGGCCGCTGACCCGCGCGGTGCGCGAAGGCGGCATCTGCTACCTGGACGAAGTGGTCGAGGCACGCCAGGACACCGCCGTGGTGCTGCACCCGCTGGCCGACGACCGGCGCGAGCTGTTCATCGAGCGCACCGGCGAAGCGCTCAAGGCGCCGCCGGGCTTCATGCTGGTGGTGTCCTACAACCCCGGCTACCAGAACCTGCTCAAGGGCATGAAGCCGAGCACCCGCCAGCGTTTCGTGGCGATGCGCTTCGACTACCCGCCGGCCGCCGAGGAGGAGCGCATCGTCGCCAACGAGGCGCAGGTGGATGCCGGGCTCGCGGCGCAGGTGGTCAAGCTCGGCCAGGCCTTGCGCCGGCTGGAGCAGCACGACCTGGAGGAAGTCGCCTCGACCCGCCTGCTGATCTTCACCGCGCGGATGATCCGCTCCGGCATGACGCCGCGGCAGGCCTGCCTGGCCTGCCTCGCCGAGCCGCTGTCGGACGACCCGCAGACCGTTACCGCACTGATGGATGTGGTCGATGTCCACTTCGGCTGAAATACTCGCCGCCCCCGGCCGGCGCTTGCCGGGCGACCTGGCGATGTGGTTCTTCATTCTCGCCGAGTTGAGCGTGTTCGCCATCCTGATCCTGGCCTTCGCATTCACGCAGATGTTCCATCCGCAGCTGTTCGGCGAGAGCCGTGCGGCGCTGGACAGCTCCATCGGCCTGGCGCTGACCCTCAGCCTGCTGACCTCCGGCCTGCTCGCCGCGCTGGCGGTGGAGCAGGTGCGCAAGGCCAAGCAGGGGCGCGCGGCGTTGCTGCTGCTCGTCGCGCTGGCGTCGGCCTGCATCTACGTGGTGCTCAAGCTCAACGAGTACGGGCACCTGGCCGGGCTCGGGCTGGATATCGAGCACAACACCTTCTTCACCCTGTACTGGATCCTCACCGGCTTCCACTTCCTCCACGTGCTGCTGGGCATGGTGATCCTCGCCTGGCTGGCCGAGCGCTGCCGCCGCCGCGCCTACCGGCCGGAGGAGCACAGCGGGCTGGAATCCGGGGTGCTCTACTGGCACATGGTCGATCTGGTCTGGGTGCTGCTGTTCCCCCTGGTCTACGTACTGAACTGATCAGGGCCGTTGACGACGAGGCAAGTGATGTCCGCTACCAAGACCCTGGTCGCCTGCTGGTTGGGGCTGGCCATACTGTCGATCTCCACCGTGCTGCTGGGCAGCGCCGGCTCGACCCTGCTGCTAGCCGGCGCCGTACTGCTCGCCGCGCTGGGCAAGGCCTGGCTGATCACCGAGGGCTTCATGGAATTGCGCCACGCGCCGCGACTGTGGCGCCTGCTGCTGCTCGGCTGGCCGCTGGCGATGGCCGCCGGCGTGCTGCTGGCGCTGCGCTAGCGTCACAACGCAGTCCATAGGGTGGGCTTCAGTCCACCAACGGCGATCAAGCGCAAGGTGGATCGGTGAGGCGTGATCCACCCTACGCAGGCCATGCCGGACCGCATGGCCAAGATCGCCCACCGCGGTCCAGCGCCTACGCACCCATTTGTTGTTTCCGATCAAGGATGGCGAGCGCGCCGTCGGAGATTCTGCAGCCATCGAATCACGCGTCACGCCCCGTTTTTGGCGCGTCATGAGGAGAGACGCTCATGTTGAGAATCAGCCATTACCTGCGCGCCCTGGCCCGGCCGACCCTGCCCGTGCTCGGTGCCCGCAGCGCCAGCGGCACCCGACCACCGGTGGTGATCTGGAACCTGCTGCGGCGCTGCAACCTGACCTGCAAGCACTGCTACGCCACCTCCGCCGACAGCGAGTTCCGCGACGAGCTGGATACCGCCGAAGCGCTGAAGGTGATCGACGAACTGCAGGAGGCCGGCGTACGCGTGCTGATCCTCTCCGGCGGCGAACCGCTGCTGCGCGACGACATCTTCCAGCTCGCCGACTACGCCCGCGACAAGGGCTTCTTCGTCGCCCTGTCGACCAACGGCACGCTGATCGACGAAAGCAACATCGCACGCATCGCCGCGGCGCGCTTCGACTACGTCGGCATCAGCATCGACGGGCTGGAAGCGGTGCACGACGAATGGCGCCAGCTCAAGGGCAGCTTCGCCGCCTCCATGCACGCCATCGATCTGTGCCGCCAGCACGACATCCGCGTCGGCCTGCGCACCACCCTGACGCAGAACAACTACCCGCAACTGCCGGCCATCCTGGCGCTGATGCGCGAGCACGACGTGCAGAAGTTCTACCTCTCGCACCTCAACTACAGCGGCCGCGGCAAGCGCAGCCGCAAGGCCGACGCCCACCACCAGATGACCCGCGACGCCATGCGCCAGCTGTTCGAGCAGGCCTGGGACGACGTGCAGCACGGCCGCGAGACCGATTTCGTCAGCGGCAACAACGACGCCGACGCCATCCTCCTGCTGCAGTGGGTCGAGGAGCGCCTGCCCGAACACCGCGAGCGCCTGGAGCAGTTGCTGCGCGCCTGGGGCGGCAACGCCTCGGGCAGCGGCATCGCCAACATCGACAACATCGGCGACGTGCATCCGGACACTTACTGGTGGCAGCACACCGTCGGCAACGTGCGCCGCCAGCGCTTCCGCGACATCTGGCTGGAGGCTCCCGCGCCGCTGCTCGAGCAACTGCGCCAGCACCCGCGCGCCGTCGGCGGACGCTGCGCCGAATGCCGCTGGCTGCCGATCTGCAACGGCAACACCCGCACCCGCGCCTGGGCCGAAGGCAATCTCTGGGGCGAAGACCCCGGCTGCTACCTCTCCGACGAGGAGATCGGCCTGCCGACACCCGTGCGCATCCCCAGCATCGCCATCTGATCGATCAAAGCGGCCGCCACGTGCCGCAGCAAGCACTCCGTAAGCCCGATGAGAATTCAGGAGCACCGCATGGACCAGCCACTCACACTTCCCGCTTCGCTGAGCGCCACGTTCGCCCCCGGCGAAGTCGCTCTGGTCGGCGCCGGCCCGGGAGACCCCGGCCTGCTCACCCTGCGCGCCTGGAGTCTGCTGCAACAGGCCGACGCCGTGGTCTACGACCGCCTGGTCAGCGACGACCTGATGGCCCTGCTGCCGGCGAGCTGCAGCCGCCACTACGTCGGCAAGACCAGCGGCTACCACAGCCTGCCGCAACCGGAGATCAACCAGCTGCTGGCCACCCTGGCCCGGCAGGACAAGCGCGTGGTACGCCTCAAGGGCGGTGACCCGTTCATCTTCGGCCGCGGCGCCGAGGAGCTCGAATTCCTCTTGCAGCGCGGCATCGGCTGCCAGGTGGTGCCCGGCATCACCGCCGCCGCCGGCTGCAGCGCCTACGCCGGCATCCCGCTGACCCACCGCGACCTGGCCCACTCCTGCCAGTTCATCACCGGCCACCTGCAGGCCAACGGCGAACTGCACCTGCCGTGGGAGGCGCTGGCCAAGGGCGGCCAGACCCTGGTGTTCTACATGGGCCTGGCCAGCCTCGGTGAAATTTCGCGCAACCTGATCGCTGCCGGCCTGCCGGTGGACACGCCGGCGGCCCTGATCGGCAACGGCACCCGCCCGAACCAGCAGGTGGTGCGCTGCACGCTGCGGCAACTGCCGAGCATGGCCGACGAGCAGCAGCTCACCCCGCCGACCCTGACCGTGATCGGTCGGGTGGTCGGGCTGTTCGCCGAGCGCCAGGTCGAGCATCCGGCGCGCCTGCACGGCGACCCGCTGCCGGTAGCGGAGGCCCTATGCAACTGATGTCTGCCCTGCTGCTGGCCGCCGCGCTGCCGGCCGCCACCTTCGTCGCCCTCGACCTGGCCATCCCCCAGGCCGCCGCGGCCGACCTCCCGGCGAATGCCCAGGCGCTGTACGAACAGCACTGCCAGAGCTGCCACGGCGCCAACCGTCTCGGCGGTGCCGGCCCGGCGCTGCTGCCGGAGAGCCTCAGCCGGATCAAGCCCGCCGAGGCCCACAAGGTGATCCGCGAAGGCCGCCCGGCCAGCCAGATGGCCGCCTACGCCGACGTGCTGGACGAGACGCAGATCGCCAGCCTGGTGAACTACCTCTACCAGCCACCCGCCACTCCGCCGAGCTGGAGCGACGCGGACATCCGCGCCAGCCACCGCCTGCTCGCCGACCTGGCCAAGCTGCCGGCGACGCCGCAGCACGGCGCCGATCCGCTGAACCTGTTCGTCGTGGTGGAAGCCGGCGATCATCATGTGACCATCCTCGACGGCGACCGCTTCGAGCCGCTGACCCGCTTCCAGTCGCACTTCGCCCTGCATGGCGGACCGAAGTTCTCGCCGGACGGGCGCTTCGTCTATTTCGCCTCGCGTGACGGCTGGATCAGCCAGTACGACCTGCACAACCTGACCAAGGTCGCCGAAGTGCGCGCCGGGCTGAACACCCGCAACCTGGCGGTGAGCAACGACGGGCGCTGGGTGCTGGTGGGCAACTACCTGCCGGGCAACCTGGTGCTGCTCGATGCCCGCGACCTGTCGCTGGTCAAGCACATCCCCGCCATGGGCGAGGACGGCACGCCGTCGCGGGTCAGCGCCGTGTACACCGCGCCGCCGCGCGACAGTTTCGTGGTCGCGCTGAAGGACGTGAAAGAAGCCTGGGAACTGTCCTATGCCGGCGAGCCGACCTTCGAGCCACGGCGGATCAAGGCGCGCGACTTCCTCGACGACTTCTCCTTCACCCCCGACTACAGCCACCTGCTGGCCACCTCGCGCCAGGCCCACGGCGGCCAGGTGATCGACCTCGACAGCGGCCAGGCGGTCACCGACATCCCGCTGCCGGGCATGCCGCACCTGGCTCGGGCATCTACTGGAAGCGCGGCGGCAAGTGGGTGTTCGCCACGCCGAACGTCAGCCAGGGGCTGATCTCGGTGCTCGACCTGGAAACCTGGAAACTGATCAAGGAGATTCCCACCGAAGGCCCGGGGTTCTTCATGCGCAGCCAGCAGAACTCGCCCTACGCCTGGACCGACGTGTTCTTCGGGCCGAACAACGACGCCGTGCACCTGATCGACAAACAGACCCTGGAAGTCGCCCACACCTTGCGGCCGATGCCCGGCAAGAACGCCGCCCACGTCGAGTTCACCAACGACGGCCGCTATGCCCTGCTCAGCGTCTGGGATACCGAGGGCGCGCTGATCGTCTACGACGCCAACACCCTGGAGGAGATCAAGCGCATCCCGATGAACAAGCCGTCCGGCAAGTACAACGTCGGCAACAAGATCGAGTTCGCCGAAGGCACTTCGCACTAGGGGCTGTTGCCCTTTCGTCGCACGCCTGGTTGCCGAGCACTGCAGCCAGGCGCAGCGCAACCGTCATACAATTGCCGGTCAAATCATTTTCATTGCACTGAAGGCCCGCCCATGGATATCGATCTCGCCCGCACCTTTCTCGAGATCATCCGCAGCGGCAGCTTCATCGCCACCGCCGAGCGCCTGCACGTCACCCAGACCGCCGTCACCGCACGGGTGCAGAACCTGGAGAACCAGCTCGGCTGCCGGCTGTTCGTGCGCAACCGCGCCGGCGCCCGGCTGACGGCCGACGGCGAGCGCTTCGTCGCCTATGCCCACCAGCTGGTACAGACCTGGGAAGCGGCGCGGCGCGACCTGCCGCTGCCGCGCGGCTATGGCGAACTGCTCACCCTCGGCTCCGAGGTGAGCCTGTGCAATCCGTTGATGCTGGCCTGGGTGCAGCGGCTGCGCCAGGAGCTGCCGGGCCATGCCCTGCGCAACGAGGTGGCCAGCGACAGCGAGCTGCAGCACAAGCTCGACCTCGGCGTGCTGGATGCCGCGCTGGTGCACCAGCCGGAATACCTGCCCGGCCTGCAGGTGGAGCAGTTGCTGGAGGAAAAGCTGATCCAGGTGGTACACAGCCGCGAGCCGGCCCCTTACCTCTACGTCGACTGGGGCCCGACCTTCCGCAAGCAGCACGACCAGGCGCTCCCCGAGCATCGCCGGGCCGCCCTCAGCTTCAGCCTCGGCCCGCTGGCGCTGCAGTACCTGCTGCAATGCGGCGGGCGCGGCTACTTCCGTACCCGGGTGGTGCAACGTTATCTGGACGAAGGCATCCTCAAGCGCGTCGAGCAGGCGCCGGAATTCAGCTATCCGGTCTATCTGGTGCATGCCCGCGCCAGCGAATCGCCGGCGCTGCTCACAGCGGTGGAGCTGCTGCGCGAAGTGGCGCGCGACGAATACGACTGGTCGCGCTGGTACTACGAGCTCTGACGCGCGCCCGGCTCAGTCCGGCAGGTGCTTGAGCCAGTTGCGATACAGCGCGGCGATCAGATCGGTCTGGGTGATCATGCCCACCAGCAGCCCCTGCTGGTCGACCACCGGCAGGCAGTGCAGACCGCGGTCGGAGAGCAGGTAGACCAGCTCGACCATGTGCGTGTCGGCCGTCACCGAAATCACCGGCGCACTCATGATGGCGCGCAGCTTGGTGCCACGCAGGAAGCGCAGCTGGCCGAAGCTCAGCCGCCCCGGGCGCGGATGGAAATGCTTGAGCAGGTCCACCAGGGTGACGATACCGACCAGCTCGCGGCCCCTGCCCACCACCGGCAGGCAGCGCAGGCGGTGACGCTGCAGCGTCTGCCAGGCCTCGCCGATGAAGGTGTCCGGCGTGTGCCAGTGCAGATCGCGGGACATGATGTCCGCCGCGGTGATCTCGCCCATGCTGCGGCGCAGCGCATGCTTCTCGGTCTGTTTGAGCAGCCGCTCCAGGTCGTCCCGGGTCACGTCGACATACTCGCCGAAATCGCGCAGCGCACGGTCGAGGTCGTCGGGGCTGAAACTCATACGCTCGCCCGGCAGGGGGTCGCGGGTGTGGTGCAGGTTCTCCCGCGGCAACCGCGGTTTCGGGTAGGCATGGCGGGTCAGGTTGTTGTAGAGCAAGGCCACGGCCAGCAGCAGCAACGAGTTGAACGCCACCGGGTAGAGCAAGCCGTAGCCCAGCCGATGGATCTCCGGGCTGCCCACCACCGCCACCAGCGCCAGCGCCACGCCCGGCGGATGCAGGCAGCGCAGACCGAACAGGCAGCCCAGCACCAGGCAGACGCACAGTGCCGTCGCGACCATCGGCGGCAGGCCGCCGAGGCCCAGGCTGATGCCGATCAGGGTGGCGACCAGATTGCCGCCGAGTACCGACCAGGGTTGCGCGAACGGGCTCGACGAAGCGGCGAACACCAGCACCGCCGAGGCGCCGGCCGGGGCGATGAGCTGCAGCGTCAGGTTCACGCCGAACAGCCCGAAGCCACTGCAGAGCGTCAGCAGCATGACGATGGCGATGCCGATGGCGGCGCGTATCCATTCTTTCGGTGGGGCGTTGAGCGGAGCGGGAACGAAGGAGCGGAACCAGTCGATGAGGTTGTCGTGCATGTGTCCTGCTTGATCGGTGCAGCGGAAGGCAAGCAATGCGACCCCCGCAAACGTCCATCCCTGGACCAGAGGAGCATTACATAAACAGACGCCCCGCGTGATTCGCATGCACCGTTGCGGCAGATTGCCACACGACAGGACGTCCGGGCATTGTCGGCGGGGTCTTGAATAATCTCTAACGAATAGTTTTGCTGGAATACAGCAAATAAAGTGATTTCAAACGAGTTTATAGGCAGCCTTCGGCCTGCAATCGCCGCGAGGGCGCGCGCCCCACAGGGTTCGGTCTGCGCTGGCTGCTTCTGTGGGAGGCCCGCCCTCGGGGCGATGCTTTTCGAGCTTCACGTTATAGCCTGAGCGCGGACGGCGCCCAGGGCGATTCCGAATCGGCGGGTTAATCCTCGCCCTACGCTGCCGCGCTAGCGGCCCGCTCGTACTGCTCGATCACCGCGGTGACGATGCGCATCACCTCCAGGTTGGCCTCCTCCATCCGCCCGAGATGCCCGAGCGCCACCTCCAGGGCGTCCGCGCTGAACGCCTTCAGCGCCGCCTGGCCCTGCTCGTGCACCGTGGTGTGCGGCCGCTCGATCTCGCGGAAATGATCCAGCCCCTGGACCTCGCGATTGCCTTCGCCGTAGTACCAGCGCCCGAACCGGCATTCGCGCTCGCCAGGCAATTGCACGACGGCCTGCCGGTCGTTGCCCAGCAGGTGATTGTAGACCACGAATTTCAGCGACAACTCGTCGAGGTTGGCCAGCTCGACACCGGCCCGCAGGGACGACCGCTCGATGCCGCTGCGCATGCTGCCGGCCAGCCGGTGCAGGTTGCGCATGGCATCCACCGCCGCCTCGGTGGTGCGGCTGAAACCCTGGGCATGAGTGCCCTGCAGCTGGATGTAGGCGTGCACGTGCTGGATCTCGTCCTGCACCTCGCCGATCTTGCGCACGATGTCGTCGGTGGCCAGGGCGGTCTTTTCCGCCAGGCTGCGGATCTCCCCGGCGACCACCGCGAAGCCACGCCCGGCCTCGCCGGCGCGCGCCGCCTCGATCGCCGCGTTCAGCGCCAGGAGGTTGGTCTGGCTGGCAATGCCGCTGATGAGGTCGACGATGCCGTTGATCTCCTTGGACCGCGCGGCCAGGGTATCGACCTTGAGCGAGGCCTGCGCCAGGCCGCTCTCCATTTCCGCGGCCTTGCCCTGCAGCTCGCCGAAGTGCTTCTGGTTGCTCAGCGCCGCGACCGCCACCTGCTCGGCCCGCGCGCGGTTCTCGCCCAACTGCCCGGTGAGGTATTCGAACGAATCGCCCAGATGCGTCACCGAAGTGCTGAAGCGGATCAGGTTGCCGGACACCCCGCGGTAGTAGTCGAGCTGTCGCTGGCTGCGCCGGTTGGCCTCCTCGGCCGTGGCCAACGCCTGCTCCAGCGCCGCGACGCGTGCCGCCTGCGCGGCGTTGGCGGCCTGCAGTTCAGCCTGCTCGCGCTGCAGCCGGCGCGCCGTGCTTTTCCATTGGAACCACATGCCTCACCCCCGCTTCAGCTCACGGTATAGCCGTTGTCCACCACCCAGTCCTGGCCGTAGACGCCGCGAGCGCCTTGCGACAGCTGGAACAGGATGACGTTGGCGACCGCCGCGGACTCGAGGAAGTGCCCCGGCAGCAGCCGTTGGGTGACGCCTTCGGCAACGCCTTCGAGCTGATCGTCGCTCAGCCCCAGCGTGCCCCAGATGGCGGTGGCGGTCGGCCCGGGCGAGACCATGTTGATGCGCACGTCCAGCGGCGCGAACTCGACCGCCAGGGTCCGTGCCTGGGCCGCCAGCGCCGCCTTGCTGGCGATGTACGCCGCCAGGCCGGGAAAGCTCGAACGGATCAGGAAGGTGCCGACGAATACCACCGAGGCGGGTTTGGCCAGCTCGTTGCGCAGCGCCGCGAAGGTATTCAGGCACCGGCGCCATTGACCCGCCACTGCCGGTCGAACGCCGCCATGTCCAGGCCATCGGCCAGTTCCGCGATGCCGGCATTGGGCACCACGTAGTGCACCGGCCCCAGCTCGGCCGCGCGCCGGCAGAGCTGGCGCAGGTCGTCGGCCGAGGTGACGTCGCCGGCCAGCCAGTACAGCTGCTCGGGGTGGGTTTCCATCAAGGGTTCGAGGCCACCGAGGCTGCGCGACATCGCCAGCACCCGCGCGCCCCGCTGCAGCAGCGCCGCGCATAGCGCCAGACCGATACCCGAACTGGCGCCGGTAACCACTGCCAGACGATCCTGAAACTCGCTTTTCATCATCATCTCCGATGCTCGACGCACGCCGAGTCGCAGGCTGCCCCGGATGAGGCAGCGGTATTGAAGTGGGACGTAAATGGACGGGCGCGCCGGGCGCCCGCCGGTTTGCTCGATCCGCTCAGCCCGGATGCCCATCCACGCGGGGCGCGACCAGCATCGGCGCGTAGCGCCAGGCGTACAGGGCGAAGGCCAGCGCCCAGCAACCCGCCGCCAGCCAGAGGCCGCCGACCGGCCAGGCCACCGAGACGAACACCCGTGCCGCGGTGCCGAGGTTGAGCAGGATGAAGGCCGCGACGATGCCCGACGGCAGCTGCAACGGCCGGCCAGTGTGGCCGAGCGTGACGCGGGCGATCATCGCCAGGATCAGGCCGCTCATCGAGCCGACGGTCAGCGCATGCAGCGCGGGGCTGGACTGCGCCAGCAGGCCGATATGCCACAGCGCCAGGCCGAAGGCCGCCACCACCAGCCAGAGCATCGCCACGTGCAGCGACCACAGCAGCGGGACGTTCCAGATGCCCTTGTCGTACCAGCGCGCCAGCCGCAGCAGATGGCCCGCGCCGATGGCGAGGAACAGCACGCCCAGCAGCGGCTGCGCCTGCAACGCCAGGCCCACGGCATGCAGCACGGCGATCACGCCGGTCCCGACCAGCAGTGCGATATCCAGCCAGACCCAGGGTTTGATCGCCTCGACCTTGCCCAACCCGCGCTGGGTGAAGAACGGGATCACCCGGCCACCGATCAGTGCCATCAGCGCCGCCACCAGCCACAAGCCGGCCAGCACGCCCTGGCGCTGCAGGCCGTCGTCGCCCTGCAGCAGGCCGACCAGCATCAGCGCGTCGGCACCGAGCATCAGCGACAGCACCACCACGATGGGGTAGTTGCGTTTCTGCCGGACGGCCCAGAGCATCCGCGCCATCATCCCGGCGAGCGCCAGCAGGAACAGCAGGTCCAGCGGCGCCAGCCAGCCGGCCGGCAAGCCGAACAGCCAGCCCAGCCGGGCCGCCAGCCAGACCAGCGCAAGGCCCATCAGGCGATGGCCGGAGGGTGCCGCCTGGCCGGTCCAGGTCTGCACCGCAGTCAGCAGAAAGCCGGCGACGATGGCCATGGCGAAGCCGAACAGCATCTCGTGCCGGTGCCAGGCGAGCCAGCCGCCGGTGGGCTGCAGGCCCGGCCACAGACCGGTCCAGGCCGCAACCCAGAGGGGGATCGCGAGCAACGCATAGACGCTGCCGGCGAGGAAGAAGGGGCGAAACGCGAGCCGCCAGACGGGCGGGATACTCAGGGCTTTTCGCCGATCGATAACGTGCACGGAAGGCCTCCCAGAACTCTCTTCGCTGCCGCATGCCCGGCATGCCGGCGCAGCCGCGCCCTCCGGACTGGGGGCGCTGGCTACTTTTTACAGGTTAGGAGCCCTGCGCAGACTTGATTGCAATCAGCTTTTTTTCGAGACAGGTGAGAAGTGACAATCGGTCGGAAGTGCCCGGAGGGCGGCTGCACCAGTGCAGTGCAGCACGATCGCTTTCGGCTCCCGTGGAAGCTCGGCGCTGGAGGATGCTCCCGCAGTTACGGGCAGAGCGCGCCGCCTAGCGGTTCGGTACGGGCCGGGCCGCTTTTGCGCAAGGCCCGGCCTCGGGGTGAAGGCTTTCCCATGGAGCGGGATACAAGCCGCCCTACTTCAACTCCTGCTTGACCGTATCGGTCTGAGCCGTGGTTTCGCCGTCGTTCATCGACTTGCGAAAGCCGCTGATCGCGCTGCCCAGGTCCGAACCCAGGCCACGCAGGCGCTTGGTGCCGAACAGCATGACGACGATCAGGAGAATGATCAGAAGTTGCCAGACGCTGATGCCCATCATTTTTGCTTACCTCGGTGTGTTGAACGGCGGGTCAGTGACCCGCGTGATCCTGATTGTGCGCAGCGGCCGGCATATGGCCGTGCATGTCGCCATGCTGCATGCGCGCCGCTTCCTGCAGCAGCGTCTGGTCGATCTCCGCGAAGCGCAGCACGCGCCCCCCATGCAGGCTGGCGAGCGCCTTGGCGTCCTTCTCCTCGGCGAAACTGGCGAGGGTGGCGCCCATGGCGCTCTTGAGCGAAGTGCCGACGACATAGTAGGCGCTGGTCGCATCGATCAGGTGCTCGTCGTTCGGATGCTCCCACACGCTGCGCCCCATGTCGTGGACGTACAGCTTGGCATCGAGCCGGCGGTTTTCCGGCTGCAGCCACCAGCCGAGCATCTCGGCGGTGGAACAGAACTTCTTCACGCCGCCCTTCTCCACCGCCTGGCCCTTGGGCCCGGGGAAATCGCTGATGATCATGCCGCACACGTGGCATTCGTCGCTGTCGTGGAAGGCCACCGGGTCGAGCCGCTGCTGGACTTCTTCCTTTTCGCCGCAGGCCGCGAGGCCCAGGCCCAGCATCAGAACGAGCAGCGCGCGGACGCCAGTGTGGTACAGCCGAGTCATATTCGTCTCCTTGAGAATGCACATCACGCCAGGCGCCGCCGGAAAATCCGGTAGGCCAGCAGCAGCGACACCCCGGCCCAGGCCAGCAGGCACAGCCAGAGCACGGCGCCGGGCACCGGCAGGTCGCTGCCCAGCGACAGCACGCCCATGGCGCTGCCGCTGCCTTCGAAGCCGGACAGGTTGATCAGCCGGTAGATGTCGGTGGGGTTGAGCAGCAGCAGCCAGGGCAGCAGCTCGGGGTTGAACTTGCCTTCGCTGAGCACCAGCAGCGCCAGCAGCACCAGGTCGAAGACCAGCACGAAGAGGAACCACACGCCGAGCGCCAGCCCGGCGGCGCTGGACTTCTCGTTGACCTTGCCACTGAGCACGTAGGCCAGGGCGAGGAACACCCAGCCGAGCAGCGTCGAGGACAGCATGAAGCGGCCGAAGGCCCAGAGCAGCAGACCCAGCTCGATGTCCTCGACCAGCACGGCGATCGCCAGCGCGGCGCAGCCGAAGCCGATCAGCACCGCCAGGGCGAGGATCAGCCCATGGCCGACGAACTTGCCCAGCAGGATCTGCCCGCGCCCCAGCGGATAGGTCAGCAGCAGCATCAGCGTGCCGCCCTCGTCCTCGCCGACGATGGCATCGTAGGCCAGCAGCAGCGCGATCAGCGGCATCAGGAAGGTGGCCAGGCTGGCCAGGCTGGCGATGGTCGCCGGGATCGAGGTGAACCCCAGCTGGCCGGACGCCGCGGCGCCGAGCCAGGCGATGCCCACCGCGAGCACGGCGAACAGCAGGCTGATGGCGAGCAGCCAGCGGTTGCGCAGGCCGTCGCTGAGTTCCTTGCGGGCGATGTTCCACACCTGGTTCATGCTCTGCCCTCCTGGGCGCGCACGTCGCCGGCGCGCTCCATGTAGTAGCGGTACAGGTCCTCCAGCGAGGGCTGGTGGATCTCGATGTCCTCCGGCGCGCCCTCGCCGAGCAGCTGGCGCAGCAACACCAGCTTGTGGCCGTTGACCGCCACCACTTCGATGCTCGACTCGCTGAGCCCACGCGCGCTGTGGCCGGCGTCGTTCCAGCGGCGCAGCCAGCTATCCCGCTCGCTGATGCCGCTGGCACGGATACGCACCGGCAGGCCGGCCTCGGCGCGCAGCTGCGTCAGGCTGCCCACCGCCTGCAGGCGGCCCTTGGCGAGGATCGCCGCGCGGTTGATGTGCGCCTCGACCCCCGGCAGCACGTGGGAGCAGAGGATGATGCTGGTGCCGCGCTGGCGCAGGCGGTCGATCAGCAGGTAGAGGTCCTGGGTGGCGATGGGGTCCAAACCCACCGTCGGTTCGTCGAGCAACAGCAGCCGCGGCTCGCCGAGCAGCGCCTGGGCCAGGCCGAGGCGCTGGCGCATGCCCTTGGAATAGGTCTTCACCCGGCGGTCGGCGGCGTGCGCCAGGCCGACCTGCTCAAGCAGCTCGTCCACCTGGCTCACTGCGGCGCCCTTGAGGCGGGCGAAATGGCGCAGGGTCTCGCGGCCGGTGAGTTGCGGATAGAAGGTGACGTTCTCCGGCAGGTAGCCGAGCTGGCGGCGCACCTGCGGATCGTTCGGCGCGCGGCCGAGCACCCGCACCTGCCCCACGCTCGGCGCGAGCAGGCCGAGGATCAGCTTCATGCTGGTGGTCTTGCCGGCGCCGTTGTGGCCGAACAGCCCCAGCACTTCTCCCTCGCCGAGGTTCAGATTCAAATCGTGCAGCACGGTCATGCTGCCGTAACGCTGGCTTACGCCCTGGATCTCGACGGCGTTCATGACGTTGGTTCCTGGTTTTCGATTAGGAGACTTTCGGTCGGCAGCTTCATCAATGGATGGCTGTCCTGCACCCCGGGCGACTTGAGCACCGGAAAGGCCCGCTGTACCCAGCGCAGCACCTCGATGCTCGGGCTGTTCATCAGCAGGCGTACCTGCGGGTACAGCCAGAGCAGGCGGTCGACGTTGTCGTTGGGCTCGTAGGCCACGTCGCCGAGGCCATCGTCGTTGCGGTCCCAGCCCAGGTAGTCGCTCCAGTAGTTACCGCGACCGTCCACCGACCATTCCTGGTTGCGGGTGGCGACGTACTTGACCTGTTGCTGGTTGCCGATGAAGCGTTGCCGGAGATGCGATTGTCCTCCGATCCGGCAGTGAGATGGATGCCCAGGCCGCTGCGGGCTAAATGGTTGTGTTCGATGGTGTTGAACAACGAATTGTAGATGAACAGCGCCTTGCCCTCGCCGCCGCTGATCATGCTGTCACCTTCGGTATCGCCGCGCTGCACGTCGCTGACGAAGTTGTCGCGGATGGTCGAGTAGGTGATGTAGTTCATCAGGATGCCGTAGTTCTGGTCATGCTCGGAGCGGTTGCCGGTCACCGTCAGGCTGCGGCTTTGCATCAGGGCATAGCCAGTGCGGGTGCGGCGGGTGAGATTGCCGACCACACGGGTATTGTTGGTCCACATGAAGTGCACGGCATAGCGCACCTCCTCGAACACGTTGTCCTCGATGGCGCAATAGGTGGAGGCGTCGATGTAGATGCCATCGCGGGTATGCTGGACATAGTTGCCACCGATCAGGGCATCCTTCGAGAGATACACATGGACGCCGTTGCCGCGGTCCTGGGTACGGATGCTCGGGTCACCCTGAATATGATTGCCAAGCACCTGCGCGCTACTGACATTGTCGAGCCAGATGCCGAAGCCCGGCCCCTGCAGATGGTTGTCACGTACAACCGCCCCGGTGGCTTTCGGTTGGATGAATATGGCGGCATCCATGGCCGTCAGATCGCGCCCCCAATTACGCAGGGTGCAGCCTTCGAAGGTGACTCCAGGGGCACCGAGAGTGACGAGGTTGCCCTGCCCTTGCCCGTCGAGCATGGCGCCGGCCGCGCAGCGCAGATGCATGGGTTGGTCGATAATGAACTGGCCACGATATTCCCCGGCCGGAAGCAGCCACTGGCCGTCACCCGCCGACTCGAGCGGCAGTTCGGTAATCGGCCGAGGCTCCGCCAGGGCAGCTCCTGCCAGGAGCAGTAGCATCCAGGGGGCCTGTCGGCGAATGTGCTTGATTGCCTGAAGTGCGATCACGGTACTGTCCTTTTCCGGGCAGTTCGGAGCCTGCATCCGGATGGCTCCGGCGAGATGCCGGAGCCGCATGCAACAGGGGAGAAACCGGCCCCAGCATCTCGCCGGAGCCGGAGACAAGGTCAGGCCGGCTCGACCAGCATGCGCCCCATCATTTCCATGTGCAGCGCATGGCAGAACCAGCTGCAGTAGTACCACCAGACACCGGGCTTGTCGGCCGTGAAGGTGATCGACGAGGTTTGCTGCGGGCTGATCTCCATGCACACACCATGGTTGACCATGACGAAGCCGTGGGTCAGGTCCTCGATCTGGTCGATGTTGGTGATGGTCACGGTGACTTCGTCGCCCTGCTTGACCGTGAACTCATTGATGCCGAAGGTCGGCGCCGAAGAGGTCATGTACACGCGTACCTTGTTGCCGTCGCGAATGACCTTGTTGTCGGTCTCCAGGTTGATGCCGTCCTTCTTCGCCCGCTCCACGGTCGGGGCGAAGAACGGGTCGTTGCGCTCCCAGACCTTCTTCGGCTTGATCTGGTCGCGACGGGCCATGATGCAGTCATGCGGCTCGGCGAAGGTGGGGCCGTCGTGGACCAGAATCATCTCGTCGCCGGAGATGTCGATCAGTTGGTCGTTCTCCGGATGCAGCGGGCCGCACGGCAGGTAACGGTCCTTGGAGAACTTGGAGAGCACCATCAGCCACTGGCCATCGGCCTCCGAAGTCTCGGTCAGCGAGGCATGGTTGTGACCCGGCTGGAAGTGCACGTCGAGCTTCTGCTTGATGTAGTTGACCTTCTCGCCTTTATAGGCGCGGATGGCCTCTTCGACGTTCCACTTGACCACCTGGCTGTCGATGAACAGCGTGGTGTAGGCGTTGCCGCGGCCGTCATAGGTGGTATGCAGCGGGCCAAGGCCCAGTTCCGGCTCGGCGACAACGCACTCGCGCGGGTCTGTGATCTTGTCGGCGAACAGGTCGGGCAGCTTGTCGATAGCGATCACCGAGCAGGTCGGCGACAGCTTGCCGTTGGCGATGAAGTACTTGCCATCCGGCGAGGTGTTGCAGCCGTGCGGGTTCTTCGGCACCGGAATATAGCGAGTGACGCGGCTGTCCTTACCGTCCTTCTTGCGCCCATCGACCACCGGGACCTTGGAGTCGCCCAGGGTGATGAAGCGGCCAGCTTTGATCTCCGCCTCGACGGCCGGGATGTCGAACACCACCACCCAGTCGCGCTCGTTGCGCATGGTGGTGCCGAGGTCGGTGCCCTTTTCCGAGTTGTAGCAAGTGGAAGCAGCGAAGCGCCCGGTGTAGTCCATATCGGTGTTGTCGAGATTGCCGTCGACGATCACCTGCCAGGCCACTTCCATGCTCTCGGCATCTACCGCGCTGTACATGGTGTAGCAGTTCTCCGCCTGCATATCGAAGCTGGTGCCATCGTTCGGATGCGGGATGAAGAACTCGCCGTTGCCGAAGACATACTTGGTGTACGGCACCTTCTGCAGGCGCAGGCCATGAATGGCCTGGACGTTGGGGATGGTGGTGATCTTGTCGCACTTCATGATATCCAGACGGATACGTGCGATACGCGTGTTGGCCTTGTCGTTGATGAACAGGTACTTGCCATCGTACTTGCCGTCGGTCATGGACAGGTGAGGATGGTGGCAGTCGCCGTTCAGATACTTGGCGCTGTCACCCAAAATATGCCGGCTCTCATTGGTCAGCCCCCAGCCGGTAGCCGAATCCACGTTGAATACCGGGATGCGCATGATCTCGCGCATCGATGGAATGCCCAGCACACGGACTTCACCCTGGTGGCCGCCGCTCCAGAAGCCGTAGTAGTCATCCAGCTCACCCGGTGCAACATGCACCTTGGCCATCGCCTTCTCATGGGCACTCTTGGCCGCAGCCGCCCAGGATTCGCGGGTCATCACCGAACTGCCCAGCGCCGTGGCGGCAACCGCCGCTCCGGTTACCGCGCTGGCGCCCAGGAAGCCGCGACGGCTGAGGCCGCCCTTCTCCAGCACCTCGGGATTGCTCTTGCTCTTGTCACTCATGGGGTTTCGCTCCTTTGGGACATCTCTTCAAACACGATCGATCGAGCGCCTCGCCGCCGGCGGCCGCTCAGGGTTCCACCACTTGCACTACGGGAATCAGGTCAGCGGATGTCGGCGCCTTCTTGTCGCGCTTCTTGCGCTTTTGCTTGTTCACCAGCGGCGGGCACTTGTGGTCGTTGTGGTAAGTCATCTGGCAATCGAGACAGTAGTGGCATTCGTTGGCGTTGATGTGACCGTCGGGGTGGATCGCCTGGATCTCGCACTCCTTGGCGCACAGCTGGCAGGGGGTGCCGCACTCCTTGCGCCGCTTGAGCCAGTCGAACAGGCGCAGCTTGGTCGGGATCGCCAGCGCCGCGCCCAGCGGGCAGACGTAGCGGCAGTACACCTTGCGGGTGAAGATGTTGATCACCAGCAGGAACACCGCGTAGGCGACGAACCACCACTGGCGGTCGAACTTGAGCATGACCGCGGTCTTGAACGGCTCCACCTCGGCCGCCTTCTCGGCCAGCATCATCGACTCCAGGGAGAGGCCGAACAGCACCAGCAGGATGATGTACTTGATCGCCCAGAGCCGCTCGTGCACCGCGAAGGGCAGTTCGTACTGCGGGATCTTCAGCTTGCGCGCGGCTTCGTTGATCAGCTCCTGCAGCGCGCCGAACGGACACAGCCAGCCGCAGAACACGCCACGGCCCCAGAGCAGGATGGTCGCCGCGGTGAAGGTCCAGATGATGAAGATCACCGGGTCGGAGAGGAACAGCTCCCAGCGGAAGTCCTGGAACAGCGCATGGACGAAAGTCAGCACGTTGACCACCGACAGTTGCCCCAGCATGTACCAGCCGATGAACAGCACGGTGAACAGCAGGTAGCCGCGGCGCAGCCAGTGCAGGAAGTGCGGCTTCTCGGTGAACTTGTCCTGCAGGAAGAGGATCATCGTCAGCAGCAGCAGCGCCGCGACGATCACGCCGATCTGGAAGCTCTTCTGGTACCAGATGTTCAGCCACATCGGCCGATTGGCTTCCTCGATGGCGGCCAGTTCCTCGGCTGTCAGCGGCGGACGCTCGACGTAGCTTCAGGCATCAGGTAGGGCATCTCGAAGCTGGTGAAGATGCTCGTCACTGGACCGATCTGGCGACGCACCAGCAGCTCCAGGTTCCAGGGCGACCCCGGATCGAACGCCACGTGGTCGCGGGCGATGAAGATCGCCATCTCGTAGAAGTCCGGCATGCCTTCGGCATAGACGTCGGACAGGCGGATGAAGTCCAGGTCGCGGAAGCTGATGATGTCGCCGAACTGGCGCAGCTGCACCCGATCGAAGATGCCGCCACGCACGTAGCCCGAGCCCTTGAAGGAGTATTCCCCGTTGGCCAGCACGGCGAAGGCGTGTTCGCCCGGCTTGAGACCGGCCATCAGCTCGGCATACTGACGTTCGCCCAGCAGGTTACGGCCAATGGTGGGCACATTCAGATAGGTGGCGTAGAGGTCGATGAAGGTTTCATCGGCTGTCTCCGGCGAGGCCTCGTCGATACCCTCGGCCTCGGTGCCCTTGAACGCCTCGTCGATCTGCCCGCGGGTCAGGTGCAGGCGGCGGATCGCACCGTTGCCGGTGAGCTCGGTCCAGTTGCTCGGTTGGAAGACATCTTCGCGCACCAGCGCGATCTTCGGCCGCGCGTTGGCGCCGGCCTCGATCAGTCCCAGGTCCACGGCCACGGTATGCGCGGCGCGCATGACGATCTCGTTGATCACCATCACCGTGACGGTCGCGCCGGTCACCGCATCGATGGTCACCGCATTGCTGTCGCTGGAGTGGCCGACCACCACGCGCTGATCGACCTTGATGCCGGCGTAATGCGCATTGAAGTCGTGGACCTTCTGCTCGGGGATACCGATCAGCACGATCGGCTCGTGGTGCTCGAGCATGTAGGCGTCCTTGATCGCCCCTTGCGGATCGAGCAGCACCTGCAGGTTGATCGGCTTGCCGGAGTAGGCCGGAATGTTGGTGACGTTGATGGTCTGGAAGGCATAGCCGAGGACCTCGTCACCCTTGCGCAGGGTGCGGACCTGGTAGTCGCCCTCGGGCTCGGAGATGCTCTGGGCATCGGGGAAGAATTGCTCGATACGCTGCTGCTCGGCCTCGTACACCGTGGCCTGCGCTGGCAGCACCGCAACCATCATGGCCAGGAGAATGACGAGGGCCTTCCCCCATGAGAACAACGCGCCGGCGATAGAAAGCTGGGGCTTCATCAGGTTACCTACTTCCATTGCTCGATTGCGGCGCAATGGTAGGTGAGCCTCTCGGCAAGCCCCCTTGACTTCAATCAAGGTCACCCCCGAACCACGCCCGAACCAGCCGGACCATTGCCCTACATCAATGAAACGCCCCAAATCGGTGCGCCGTGCCATGAATGAGCGTAGGCCATCGTGGCGAAAACGGAAGCGCCACGACCTGCGGCGACTCGTGGAGACAAGCGCCACGGTCAGCGCCGTGCCGATGCCACCTTATGCGGGCTCGCCGACATCCTTCGCCAGGCAGGTCTGGCGAAACTGGCTCGGTGACACACCGAAGCGCTCCTTGAACGCGGTGGCGAAGTTGGCCCCCGCTGGTGAACCCCACCTCCTGACCGATAGCCTGAACCTCCAGGCTGGTCCCGGCGAGCAGCACACAGGCTTCCTTCATGCGCCCGACATGCTGCTGCTCTAGCACAAGTTTCGTGAACAGAGGCCAATTGATCGTGCCCTTGAAACAGTACACTCCTGCCCGGACTTGACAGCATAGGGAAGTGTTCATGGGGACGGATAACCTTAAAGACCCAACCTACCCGTTCGCTAGGAGCGGGGACTTGGATACCGACTGGAAGGCAGGCAGCATCGGCTACCGGGACTCCAGTTGGGAGATTGATCGGGGCTGGAGCCAGCAGGCCGAGTTGCCGAAGAGCAAGCCCGGTAACGGCGGTGCCTCCTTCGCCGCCTGGGAGGAGAAAGCCGAGGTCATACCCGAGCTGACGGACTGGCCGCCACCCGACATGCTCAAGCTCCCCGAGCCCCTGCCGCCTGGCTTCTACCTCGTGCCGCGCAGCATGTCCGGCGAACAAGTGCTCGCCAGGCTATTCGCCGACCAACCTCACTCACACCTGACCAACCGCATCAAGGCACTGAATCCCACCTTCGCCCAAGGTTTCAAGGCTGGGGAAATATTCGTCCTCGGTAACCTGCTCAATCCCTCTGCCTGCCTGCGCGAAGAGGCCGAGCTGATGGATGCGGCCACGAAGGTGGCGCACCGCCTTAGAGCCGCTAAGCGAAGGCGAGGCTGACTTCATGGCAGCGCATCAGGCCGAAATCGCCTTGATGGTGAACGGCGCCAGCCAGTCACTGGGGATAGGCAAGGATGTCCTGGAAACGGGCCTGAAACAGATCACGGGCACCCTGCACGACCTCGAATTCCTGCATCAACGCGAGTTCGCCACGCATGGCCACCTGCAGAGCCCACGGTTCTTCGCCTCACGCCAGCAACTGTACCGCCAGCTCGACGCCCAGTTGAAAGCGACCTTCCTCGGCAAACAGCTGGGGCTAGGCGACTATTCGACATTACGCCGCGATCTCGGCATCTCCACTCGCAGCCTGGTCCACCACTGGAGCAAAGGTGGAGGTCCCGGACAGATACCCGGCTACGCCACCCATATGGACGAGATTGCCAAGGCAGCCAAATATCTCAAGTACGGTGGTTATATTGGCTTTGCCTTGGGCGGTACGGCCTCTACTTTGAAGGTCCAAGAGGTATGCCGGGCAGGGGAAACCCAGGCCTGCCAGAAAATCCGCTTCACCGAGACGGGTGGTTTTGCCGGTGGGATAGGTGGTGGGGCTGCGGGGGTATTGGTTGGGGAACTTGCTGCCACTTCTGTTTGTGCAGCCATTGGCCTCGGCTCCGGCGGTATCGGCGGCATTGTTTGCGGCCTGGTCGTGGTTGGCGGCGCTTCAGTTGCGGGTGGAACTGGCGGCGGATGGGCTGGAGAACTGGCCGGGGAAAAGATCTATGAACGGAGCCAGCAATGAATTTCAGCACTTGGTTTGAAACTTGGCCTCTGGATTTGCAGATTGCATTCCTTTTGGCCCCCTTCGTGATCGCTCTGTCTGGTGTAGCGATTGGCGTCTTTATCGCCTGTAGCCGCCACTTCGACACCATGCTTTTGGCGCTTTCGAACAGCGCCTGGGCCAGGCAGCAGGACATTTTGGGAACAACAAGCCTGGCTTCACGTTTCTACTTGGTTGGTACGCTCAGCGGGGCCTTGTTCTTTTCGGCGTTCAATGTCCGCAAAGGGGTACTCGATGCCGACGATGTCAGAAATTTCCCCCCCTCTCTGCGGCGTCTAATGGCCGTGTCTACCTGGCTGGGATTTGTCGGTATGGCCTGGCTGTTCCTGTCGATTGGCCTGCTCAAACTCAGTGGCGTCAATTAAAGCCCTGGAGGTTTGCTGCACCATGGAGTCCAAATTCCAGAAGATTCGGTTTGCTGGTGGGGAGTGGACGGGGGAATTCTTGTACGAGCAAACTAGACCATGACTGCCTTCTGGACATCCTGGTGGGCATTCGCTTTTATGCTGGCACCCTTTGTAATCGGGGCCATTGGGCAAGCCATCACGGTCTATATGGTTTATCACGACCTAGACGAAATGAAAGCAGCTTTCCCGAACAGCCGCCATATTCGAAACCAGTTGAATATATGGGCTGGCCCTGGATTCATTGCGCGCTATATGCAGGTCAATGCCATAACAGGCACCGTACTGCTTTCGGGTTTCTACCTGCGCCGTGGTGAGTTGGAGCCTGATGAAATAGAGAATTTTCCGACTCATCTTAAACCCCGGATGCTTTGGTCATCTTGGCTCTTGGGGATTGGTGCTGCTTGGCTATTTCTAGCGGTTGGCCTGCTCAAGCTCACGAAAGGCTGAACGAATATCTCCTGAGCAAGAGGCCGCCCTGCCTTCGGGCAGGGCGGTCGCCATGCAACTTCTGGCGTGGCTGGCGGCGGATGGGCTGGAGACTGGCAACCGAGCCAAGCGCGCCGGCGGCAACCGCTACGTCTTCAGCGGCGAAGCTGTCCTGGCCGCACGGCCGGAGCCAGGCGCCGACCCGCTCAGTGCCGGCCCGGCGGGGTGAGGTAGGCCGCGGTCGCGCCGCGGCTGGCTTCGCTGGCCTTGAGCTCCATCCTGGCGATGCTGCGCAGGTGCACCTGGTCCGGCCCATCGGCGAAGCGCAGCGCACGGCCGCCGGTCCACATGTCTGCCAGCGGCGTGTCCGGGGTCAGGCCCATGGCGCCGTAGACCTGGATGGCGCGGTCCACCACGCGGGTGTGCATGCGCGGCACCAGCGCCTTGATCATGGCGATCTCCTTGCGCGCGGCCTTGGCGCCGACCTCGTCGATCATCCAGGCGGTCTTGAGCACCAACAGGCGCGCCTGCTCGATCTCGATGCGCGATTCGGCGATCCAGTCGCCAATGTTGGAATACTGCTGCAGGTACTTGCCGAACGCCTTGCGCTCCTGGCAACGCTCGACCATCAGCTCCAGCGCCAGTTCGGCCATGCCGATCGAGCGCATGCAGTGGTGGATGCGCCCCGGCCCGAGGCGCGCCTGGGCCATCATGAAGCCGTCGCCTTCCCGGCCCAGCAGGTTGCTCGCCGGCACCCGCACGTTGCGCAGCAGCAGCTCGCTATGGCCTTCCGGGGCGATGTGGTTCATCACCGGGATGTTGCGCAGCAGCTCGACGCCGGGCGTGTCGAACGGCACCAGGATCATGCTCTGCTGGTGGTGGGTGTCGGCCTGCGGGTCGGTCTTGCCCATCACGATCAGCAGCTTGCAGTTGGGATGCGAGGCGTTGGTGATGAACCATTTGCGGCCGTTGATCACGTAGTCATCGCCGTCGCGCTGGATCAGCGTCTGGATGTTGGTGGCGTCGGACGACGGCACGTCCGGTTCGGTCATGGCGAAGGCCGAGCGGATCTCGCCTTCGAGCAGCGGCTTCAGCCAGCGCTGGCGCTGTTCCGGCGTGGCGAACAGGTGCAGCAGCTCCATGTTGCCGGTATCCGGCGCGTTGCAGTTGAACACCTCGGAGGCCCAGTGCACGCGGCCCATGATCTCCGCCAGCGGCGCGTATTCCAGGTTGCTCAGGCCCATGCCCGGCTCGTCCTCGCGCAACGACGGCAGGAACAGGTTCCACAGCCCCTCGGAACGGGCCAGGGCCTTGAGGTCCTCCATGAACGAGATCGGATAGCGGCCGGCGCCGACCTCGGCATGCCAGGCGCCGATACGCGGCACGATGTACTGCTCCATGAAGGCACGCAGTTGCTGGCGCAGCGCTTCCACGCGCGGACTGTAGGCGAAATTCATGCGGAACCTCTGCTGATCCGGGGAATGATGCAGCCACCATAGACGCCGTGGCGGCGAACGCAACGAGCGTGCGGCGGCTGAATCGCCCGCCATCAGCACCACGAAAAGCGCGGTCATTCTTGACCGAAATCATCACCGCCCGCGAAGGACCTGCTAGGACGGTGCGGCGGGATACACCCGCCCTACCAGTGCAGGTAGAACATCCCCTTGGCCAGCAGCACGATGCCGATCATCTGGCGAAGATCGCCCAGTGGAGCGCCCGGTAGCGTGCCGGCGTCATGCTCCCGCGGCGCAGCAGGATCGCCACCAGGCCGAAGCTGACGAACACGCCGATCGCCAGCAGGATCTTCAGCGAAAGCAGCGTGGCGAAGCTGCTGGCCAAGGGATCGGCCAGTGCCTGGCGGTGATACCAGGCCAGCCCGATGCCGGCGCCGTAGACGAACAGCACCACCCAGTGCAGCACCACCCGCGAGCGGCGCCCACGGCCCGATCCACCGCCAGCATGGTCTGCTCGCCGAGCTGCCGCCGGATACGCCCGAGGATCATCACCTCGAAGAACAGCGTACCGATGAAGAAGATCGCCGCCAGCAGATGCAGCACATGCAGCAGGGAATAACTCATCAGGGCCTCCGTTAGGGTCCGTTGCCGTTTCGTACGCGGGCGCAGGCAAGACTACCTGCACGGCCGCTACTTCGCAGCAGCGGTGATCCGTGCGCCGTCACGCTCGATATGCTCGCCCTGCAGGAAGCGACCGTCCGAGGTACGGATGCGCGAGGTGCTGCCGTCATCCTTCTTCACCACGTAGAGGGTCTGCTCCAGCCGGTGGCACTCTGCACGCCCTGCCCCATCAGGTAACCGACGCCGCCACCGACCAGCGCGCCTATCGGCCCGCCCGCCGCCGCGCCGAGCATGAAGCCGCTGAGCCCGCCGAAGCCGCCGCCCACCGCGCGATCTTCGTGCACTTCGAGAATTTCGTCCGCACTGGCCAGGTTGCTTGCCAGAATTGCCGCTGCCGCAAACAGAACCGTCGACTTTTTCATGTGTTGCCCTCTTGAATGAATGATTGTCGCAGTCATTCTTTTCAGGAAACGTGCCGACTATTTAGACCTTATAAATCAATAAGATGGAAAATTCACGGTCATTAGAACCCAATCAGTAAAGGTAATAATCACAACACATAACGGTATTAAATACCCACAAGATAGCCCTGCTTCGCCTAAGCTGGCTGCAAGCCCACTGCACAGAGAACGAACCCATGATCCAGTGCAAACGCGCCTACCAGGCCGCGGCGGCAAGCGACGGCAGACGGGTACTGGTGGACCGGCTCTGGCCACGCAACTGCCGCAAGGAAAACCTGCCGCTGGACGCCTGGCTACCGGCGCTGGCGCCCTCGACCGAACTGCGGCGCGCCTTCAAGGGCGGCAGCCTGGCCTTCGCCGAGTTCCGCCAGCGTTATCGCACGGAACTGGCGGCCCACCCCGAACACTGGTGGCCGCTGCTGGAGCCGGCCGAGCGTGGCACGCTGACGTTGATCTATGCCGCCCGCGACGAACAGCACAACAACGCGCAAGTGCTCGCCGAATGGCTGGAGGAAGAGCTGGACCGGTTGGATCGCCCCAGCTCGCCGGCCTGTTATGCCGGCCGGCAAGCGTAGGGCGGTGCCGAACCCCTGGTGGATGGTCCGGCGCCCAGGCAGAAGCATCGCCAGCAAGCCGGCGCCGGCGGATCGCGATGAGTGCTTCGGGCCGCGAAGGCCTCAGCGCCGGCGGTTGACCGTCATCGCCGCGCGGATCACGTCGGCGCCGATGTCCGCCTCGTAGGCGTTCCAGACCGGCAGCATCTTGTCGCGCCACAGCTGGCGCTCTTCCGCCGTCAGGGTGATCAGCTGGCTGCGGCCGCTGGCGAGAATGCGTTCGCGATCGCGCTGGTTCACGGCGGCGGCCTCGCGGTTCACCGCCTGGGTCACTTCGAGAATGATGCCTTCCAGCTCGGAGCGCAGGGCGAACGGCATGCTCAACCAGAACTCGTTGTTGGTGATCAGCATGTAGTCCAGCACGCCGTGGTTGCTCTCGGTGATATAGGGCTGAACGCTGTGCATGTTCTGGCTGAGGATGTTCGACCAGGGATTCTCGGCGCCCTGCACCACGCCGCCCTTGAGCGACTCGTAGACCTTGGCGAACGGCAGCACCACCGACTTGGCGCCGACCGCGGCGAACTGCGCCTCGAGCACCGGCGAGGGCTGGATACGGAACGCCAGGCCGCTGGCGTCCTGCGGCGTGCGCAGCGCCGTGGTGGCGGAAAGCTGCTTCAGGCCGTTGTTCCAGTAGGCCAGGCCGTAGACGCCATAGTCGGCCATCGAACGCAGCAGCTGGCGCGCGGTTTCGCGCTTCTGGAAGCGCTGCAGCGCCTCGGCATCGTCGAACAGGAAGGGCAGGTCGAACACCTGCAGCTTCTTCGTGTAGGGCGCGAACTTGGACATCGACGGCGCCAGCAGCTGCACCTTGTTGTCGAACAGCGCCTGCATTTCCTCGGCGTCGCCGACCAGCGTCGAGTTCGGGTACACCTCGACCCGGACCTTGCCGGCCAGGCGCTCCTCAACCAGCTTCTTCAGCAGCAGGGCGCCCTTGCCCTTGGGTGTGTCATCCGCCACCACGTGGGCGAACTTGATGACCACCGGCTCGCCATCGGCGGCCATGGCCGGAGCAACCAGAAGATACAGCGCCGCGAGCGCTGCGGTAACGCAAGACCTGAACATAGAGCCCCCAATGCAATGCGTCGAGCTGGGCACCTCGTGAGCGCCGCTCGATTCTGTCAGTGAAATGAATGGATGAAGCCGTTGCGCTGCGGGCAGCGGCCCATCGGAGGCAGCTCATTCACGGCGGTGTCCACCGGCTGCCTTTATTGGAATGCCCTGCGTGCGAACCGAGCATCGGCCGCGCCCGCAGGTGAGGCGAAGTGTTCGACATACACAACGCCGCGACAAGCATGCGCCCACATGGCCAGCCTGCACTTGCGGACTGGTTCACGTTTGCGCGAACAGCCCGCGCAAGGCCTCGCAACACCAAAACAGACCGCCGCGCAAGGCTCTGTCACAGCTCGCGCAACATTAGTCGCATATGACCTGTGCAGGTGTGAAAAGCCCTTCTAGACTGGCTAGTGGCTATCATCGAAACAACGGGCCTCGCTGCTCGCTCAACCACCCTTCTGAATCCAAAAGGCGGCCTCCTCGGTGAAGCTTCGAAAGCTCAGCAATCTCGTTTCCCTGCTGGTGATGGGCCTGCTGGGCATAGCCTGCATCAGCGTGCTGCTGGCATTCGCCCTGGCACAGGAGCGTCGCGACGGCTTGCTGGAAATCCAGCTGGCCAGCGAGATGCTGAACCGCTTCCAGCGCGCCAACGAAGCTTTGACCGATACCACCGAAGGCTACGCCTACACGCGCCAGCCGCGTTACCTGGAAGCCTATCGGCAAGCCATCGAACGGTTCGGCGGGCGCGAGCCGTTGCTCGCCGCGCTGCACCAGCATCCGGTCCTCGAGAGCGAGCGAGCGCTGCTGGAGCAGGCGCGGCAAGCCTCGGCCAGGCTGACGGCCATGGAGGCCGCCGTATTCGCCTTCGCCGAAGGCGGCGACGGCACCACCGCGCTGGACACGATCTACGGCACGCGCTACCGCGCGCACAAGATGGCGCTCAACGAGCTGATCGCCGATATCACCCAGAACATGCGCAACCGCATGCCCGCCGTCCTCGAGCAGCTCAACCGCAAGGTGCAGCACGCCATGCTGGCGGCCCTGCTGGCCATGGCACTGACCCTCCTGCTGGTGCTGGTCACGCTCTTCCACCTGTACAAGCGCAAGGTGCTCGATCCGCTGGAGGACCTGACCCGCAAGACCCACCGCCTGGCGCAGGGCGAGCGCGGGCTGGACTTCAGCCAGGCCGAGAACAACGAGCTGGGCAACCTCTCGCGGGCGCTCCAGGACTACCAGAACACCATGGCAGAACTGGAAAGCCAGCGCCTGAAGCTCAGGAGCACCGAATCCTGGTACCGCCACATCATCGAGGCGTCGCCAGACCCCATGGTGGTGGTGGATGACCGCGGCATCATCCTCATGGCCAATCCGAGGATGCATGAGACGTTCGGCTACCAGCCCGGCGAGCTGCTCGGCCTCGACGCCGACCTGCTGGTGCCTGCGCGCTTTCGCACCAAACACGCGCTGATGCGCGAGGCATTCCTGCAGCGCGGCGGCACCCTCGCGGTGGGCAGCCGCGCCGGCAGCTACATCGGCCAGACCAAGTCCGGCCGCGAACTGCCGCTGGAAATGAGCATGACGCGCATGCCCTACCTGGACGAACAGGGGATCTGCCTCTGCGCCGTGCTGCGCGACGTCAGCCAGCGCATGGCCTACGAGCAGACCATCGCCGATCAGCTCAACTTCAAGCGCGTGCTGCTCAATACCCTGCCCTACCCGGTGTTCTTCAAGGATGCGCAAGGCCGCTACCTGGGCTTCAACCAGGCGTTTCTCGACGCCTTCGCGTTACGCGAGGACGACCTGCTCGGCAAGACCGTGCAGGACCTGATCAGGCTGCCGGCGGACAAGCGGGACTTTTTCCAGGAGCGCAACCAGGAGTTGCTGCGCCAGGGCGGCACGCTCACCCTCGAGGCGGAGATCCCGCTGGCCGACGACCACGTGCATCCGGTGATCTATTCCCTGGCCAGCTTCACCGACAGCGAGCAGCGCATCAGCGGGCTGGTCGGCACCCTGATCGACATCGGCGCGCAGAAGGAATCGGAACGCGTCATCGGCGAAGCCCGCCGGCTGGCCGAGGAGGCGGCGCGGATGAAGTCGGACTTCCTGGCGAACATGAGCCACGAGATCCGCACGCCGATGAACGTCATCATCGGCATGTCGCACCTGGCGCTGCAATCCGACCTCACCCCCGGCCAGCGCAACTACATCGAGAAGGTCCACGGCGCCGCCCAGGGGCTGCTGGGCATCATCAACGACATCCTCGATTTCTCCAAGATCGAGGCCGGCAAGCTCGCCTTCGAACAGGCGCACTTCCAGCTCGACGAGGTCATGCACAACCTCGCCGACCTCTCGGTGATCAACACCCAGGACAAGGGCCTGGAGCTGCTCTTCGACATCGCCACCGACGTGCCCACCGCGCTGGTCGGCGACCAGCTGCGGCTCGGCCAGGTGCTGCTCAACCTGCTCAGCAATGCCATCAAGTTCACCGAGCACGGCGAGGTCAAGGTCGCCATCCGCGTCGAGGCGTTCGGCGAAGAGGACGTCGGCCTGCGCTTCGAGGTCAGCGACACCGGCATCGGTATCGGCGAGGACGACCGCCGCAAGCTGTTCCAGGCCTTCACCCAGGCTGACTCATCCACCTCACGGCGCCATGGCGGCACCGGCCTGGGGCTGACCATCAGCAAGCGCCTGGTGGAAATGATGCACGGCGAGATCGGCGTCGAATCGACGCCCGGCGCCGGCAGTACCTTCTGGTTCAGTGCGCGCTTCGGCCTGCAGCAGGAACAGCGCGAACTGCCGGTGTGCGACGAGGACGTAAGGGGCATGCGCATCCTGGTGGTGGACGACAACGCCAGCGCACGGCAGATCTTCACCGCCATGCTCGGCTCGCTGGGCTTCGAGGTGGCCACCCTCAGCCGCGGCGAAGACGCCATCGACGAACTGCTGCGCGCCCAGCAGCAGGGCCGCCCCTATCGCCTGGTGATCATGGACTGGCTGATGCCCGGCATGGGCGGCGTCGAAGCCGTGCGCCACATCCGCGCCAGCCAGGTGGCCGAGACGCCGCTGTTCGTCATGGCCACCGCCTACAGCCGCGACGAATTGCTGGCGAGCCTGGGCGACCTGCCGATCGAGGCGGTCCTGATCAAGCCGGTGACCCCCTCGATGCTGCTCAACACCATCCTCAACGCCTTCGGCAAACAGGCCGCGCGCCAGCCCCAGCGCAACCTGCTGGCGAGCGAGTACCGCCAGGCCCGCGAAGCGCTGCGCGGCGCGCACCTGCTGTTGGTCGAGGACAACCCGGTCAACCAGGAAATGGCGGTGGACATCCTCGACCAGGCCGACATCCACGTGGATGTCGCCGAGCACGGCGCGCAGGCCCTGGAAATGCTGCTGCACGGCGACTACGACGGCGTCCTGATGGATTGCCAGATGCCGGTGATGGACGGCTTCGAGGCGACCCGGCGGATTCGCCAGCAGCTCGGCCTGCTCGACCTGCCGGTGCTGGCGATGACCGCCAACGCCATGGCCGGTGACAAGGAAAGCTGCCTGGCCGCCGGCATGAACGCCCACATCGCCAAACCGATCGACGTGCAGCGGCTGTTCATCACCCTGCGCCAGTGGATCACGCCGCGCCAGGCGCCACCGCCCCCCGCGACCGCCGAGCCGCCGGCGAACGTCGCCTTGCTGCCGGCGATTCCCGCTCTGTCGCAACAGGCGCAGGCCCTCGACCGCCTGGCCGGCGACGCGGCACTGCTGCAGCACCTGATCCGCCGCTTCGGCGAAACCCAGGCCGACAGCGTCGAGCGCATCCGCCAGGCACTCGCCGGGGACGATCGCGCCAGCGCCGCGCGCATCGCCCACACGCTCAAGGGGCTCGCCGCAACCATCGGCGCCGCGCAGCTGGCCGAGCAGGCTGCCGCCCTGGAGCAGCAGCTCCGCCAGCCGCAGCACGCCCCCGCCCCCACGGCCGTCGCCGCGCTCGAACAGACGCTCGAGCGACTGCTGGAGGACATCCATCATGCGCTGCCGCCACCCGTGCGGGAGGAGCCGTCGGAGCAGGTCGCGGGCGAGCGGCAACTGCTGCTCGGCAAGCTGGATCGACTGGCCACGCTGCTGCGCGCCGACGATGCCGCCGCACTGCGCGAGGCGCCGGGCATCGTCGAGCAATTGAGGGTCATGCAGCGCAGGGCGACGGCCGATGAACTGAACGGGCTGGTCGCGCGCTACGCGTTCGACGAAGCCCTGGCACTGGTGGCGGAACTCACCCACGAAATGACAGGAAACCGCGACGCGCACGTCGCCTCGGCGCAACCACACAGACAGGGATAGACCGTGACCGGAACCGAACAGCCCAGCACCATCCTCGTGGTCGACGATCAGCCGCAGAACATCGACCTGCTCACCAGAGTACTCGCGCCCTTCTACCGCACCCGGGTCGCCCTCGACGGCGAGAAGGCGCTGCGCATCGCCTTCTCCGAGGACCCGCCGGACCTGATCCTGCTGGACGTGATGCTGCCGGGGCTGGACGGTTTCCAGATCTGCGAGCGGCTCAAGCGCAATCCGGACACCCGCGCCATCCCGGTCATCTTCATCACCGGCATGAGCGAGATCGAGGACGAGCGCAAGGGCCTGCAACTGGGCGCGGTGGACTACCTCACCAAGCCCATCAGCCCGCACCTGGTGCTGGCTCGGGTACAGACCCACCTGGCGCTCTACGACCAGACCCGCGAGCTGACGCGCCTGGTCAACCTGCGCACCGCCGAGCTGAACAACAGCCGCCTGCAGATCATCCGCCGCCTCGGCCGCGCCGCGGAATTCCGCGACAACGAGACCGGCAACCACATCATCCGCATGAGCCATTTCTCGCGTCTGCTCAGCCAGGCGGCGGGCTTCGGCGATAACTTCACCGAAATGCTGTTCAACGCCGCGCCGATGCACGACGTCGGCAAGATCGGCGTGCCGGACCACATCCTGCTCAAGCAGGGCAGGCTGGACGCCGAGGAATGGGCGATCATGCGCCAGCACGCGCAGATGGGCGCGGACATCATCGGCGACCACTGCGACGAGCTGCTGCAAGCGGCCCGTACCATCGCCCTCTGCCACCACGAGAAGTGGGACGGCAGCGGCTATCCGCGCGGCCTGCGCGGCGAGGAGATTCCGCTGATGGCGCGCGTCATCGCCATCGCCGACGTGTTCGACGCGCTCACCTCGGAACGCCCCTACAAGAAGGCCTGGGCGGTGGAGGATGCACTGGACTACATCGAGCAGCAGGCCGGCAGGCATTTCGATCCGGCGCTGATCGAGCCATTCCGACAGGCGCTGCCGGACATCCTGCACATCCGCGAGAAATACGCCGACCGCCATGGCGCCCTGCTGGATACCGACCTGGCGTAGGGGCTTCCCCCGTAGGGTGGGACCACGTCGAATCTCGGAGGAGCGCGTAGGGTGGAAAACCGCGAAGCGTTTTCCACCAGGCTGCACGGCCTCAGGGGAAGACGCCATCGGCTCCAGGCAGATCGAAGGTCGCCATCGACCAGGCCGAGCAGACGGCCACCGCCGTGCGCAACGGCCTCGCCGCCAATCCCCGGCCGCTCCCCCAACGGCCCCCGCTCTGTCACTATCGACGGGCCACGCGGTCTAGGCTAGGAGTATCCCGGCAATCACGCCACCGGAGCCGCCCATGTCCCTCAGCGTTTTCGACCTGTTCAAGATCGGCATCGGCCCCTCCAGCTCGCATACGGTCGGGCCGATGCGCGCGGCGCGGCGCTTCGCCGAGGGCCTGCGCCGCGACCGCTTGCTGGAGACCACCGCCAGCGTCAAGGTCGAGCTGTACGGTTCGCTCGGCGCCACTGGCAAGGGCCATGGCAGCGACAAGGCGGTGCTGCTCGGGCTGGAGGGCGAACAACCCGAGTCGGTGGAGACCACGGCGATTCCGGCACGCCTGGCGGCGATCCGCGAAAGCGCCGAGCTGCGCCTGCTCGGCGAAAAGGCCATCCGCTTCGACGTCGCCGAACAGCTGGCCTTCATCCGCAAGGCGCTGCCCTACCATCCCAATGGCATGATCTTCCGCGCCTTCGATGCCGCCGGCCTGCAACTGCGCAGCCGGGAGTACTACTCGGTGGGCGGCGGTTTCGTCGTCGACGAGCAGGCCGCCGGCAGCGACCGCATCGTCGAGGACGCCACCGCGCTGCCCTACCCGTTCCACAGCGCCGCCGAGCTGCTCGGCCACTGCACGGCGCATGGCCTGAGCATCAGCCAGCTGATGCTGGCCAACGAAGCCGCCTGGCGCCCGCAGGCGCAGACCCGCGCCGGGCTGCTGGAGATCTGGCGGGTGATGCAGGAATGCGTGGCCGCCGGCTGTCGCACCGAAGGCGTGATGCCCGGCGGGCTCAAGGTCCGCCGTCGCGCCGCGGGCCTGTACCGCCAGCTCAGCGAACACCCCGAGGCCAACCTGTGCGACACGCTCAACGTGTTGGACTGGGTCAACCTCTACGCCTTGGCGGTGAACGAGGAAAACGCCAGCGGCGGGCGCGTGGTCACCGCGCCGACCAACGGCGCCGCCGGCATCGTCCCGGCGCTGCTGCACTACTACGTGCGCTTCGTGCCGGGCGCCAGCGAGGACGGTGTGGTGCGCTTCCTGCTCACCGCCGCGGCGATCGGCATTCTCTACAAGGAGAACGCCTCGATCTCCGGCGCGAGGTCGGCTGCCAGGGCGAGGTCGGCGTAGCTGCTCGATGGCCGCCGGCGCGCTCTGCGAGGTGCTCGGCGGCACCCCGCAACAGGTGGAGAACGCCGCCGAGATCGGCATGGAACACAACCTCGGGCTGACCTGCGACCCGGTCGGCGGGCTGGTCCAGGTGCCCTGCATCGAGCGCAACGCCATGGGTGCGGTGAAGGCGATCAACGCCGCGCGCATGGCCCTGCGCGGCGACGGCCGGCATTTCATCTCGCTGGACAAGGTGATCCGCACCATGCGCCAGACCGGCGCCGACATGAAGAGTAAATACAAGGAGACTGCCCGCGGCGGGCTGGCGGTGAACATCATCGAATGCTGAAGTGATTCATCCCACGAACCGGACCGGAACGCCTGGTTCGTGGGAACCCGGTTCGTCAGACGCCCCGCACTCGTTGGGCTTCGCTGCGCTCAACCCAACCTACGGCCGATGCCGATCGTAGGTTGGGACAGGGCGCGCAGCCTGAGCCGCGCAGCGGCGAAGCCCAACACCGCACCGAGGCCCGAGCGGACCTCCAGCGCGCGCCACTTACCCCTCCCTGCCGATGCCGTGCTCGCGCAACTTGTTGGCGATGGTGGTATGCGACACGCCGAGGCGCTTGCCCAGCAGGCGGCTGCTGGGGTACTGCGCGTAGAGGCCTTCCAGCACCGCCTTCTCGAAGCGCCCGACGATGGCGCTCAGGTCGCCGTCCAGGGAGAAATCGCCCAGCGGCTGCGCCGCACCGTAGCCCGGCAGGCGGATGTGCTCGGGTTTGATGGTGCCGCCCTCGCAGAGCGAAACCGCCTGGAACAGGGTGTTTTCCAGCTGGCGCACGTTGCCCGGCCAGTGGTAGCCGGCCAGCCGCTCCAGCGCCTGCGGCGAGAGCGTCGGCAGGGCGCAGCCGATCTGTCGGCTGGCCTGGTCGATGAAATGCAGCGCCAGCGGCTGCAAGCCGTCCAGGCAGTCGCGCAGCGGCGGAATGTGCAGCGACAGTACGTTGAGGCGGTGATAGAGGTCCTGGCGGAACTGGCCAGCGGCGCAGAGCTCGGAGAGGTCCACCTGGGTCGCGCAGATCACCCGCACGTCGAGATAGACCTCCTCGTCGCTGCCGACCCGGCGGAAGCCGCCATCCTGCAGGAAGCGCAGCAGCTTGGCCTGCAGCCGCGGGCTCATCTCGCCGACGCCATCGAGAAACAGCGTGCCGCCGGCGGTGAGTTCCAGCAGGCCGAGCTTACCCTCCGGCCGCGCGCCCTCGAAGGCGCCGGGGCCGTAGCCGAACAGCTCGGTCTCGGCCATCGATTCCGGCAGCCCGGCGCAGTTGAGCGCCATGAACGGCGACTGCCCGCGCGGGCTGGACAGGTGGCAGGCGCGCGCCAGCAGCTCCTTGCCGGTGCCGGTCTCGCCCTCGATCAGCAGTGGCGCATCCAGCGGCGCCATGCGCCGCGCCTCGCGCACCACCGCGGCCATCACCTTGGAGCTCTGGAAGATGCTGTCGAAGCCACGCAGCTCCTGCTTGCGCACCTGGTAGATGCGCTCCCCTACCCGATCCGCCCGATGCAGGGTGAGCACCGCGCCGGCCAGCGCCTCGCTGTCGTCGTGCTCGGACTGCAGCGGGGCGATGTCGGCGAGGAACACGTCGCCCTTGATCTTCACCCGCAGGCCGTTGATCCGCGCCTTGTTGGCACGCACCAGCTCGGGCAGGTCGAAATCCTCGGCGTAGCGCGACAGGCTCATGCCCGGCACCTCGTCGACGCGCACGCCGAGCAGCTGCGCCGCCGCGCGGTTGGCGGCGACGATGGCGCCACTCATGTCGATCGACAGCACCGGGAAGTCCAGCGCGCCGAGCAGGGCATTGAGTTCCAGCGAATGCCGTTCACTGGGCATCAGGCTGACCTTGCGCAGTTCGAACACGCCCGGCAGCGCTCGATCTTCGGCCGCAGCGCCTGCAGCTGCAGGTTCATCAGGTTGGGGCAGTGCAGGTAGACGGCGTTGCCCTGCTCGCCGCCCACCTCGCCACGGGCGACGTTGATGCCGTAGTCGACCAGCAGGTTGAGCATGTCGCGCAGGATGCCGACGCGGTTCTGGCAATGGATCTTGATACGCATGGGAGCTGCCCTGTTGTTGTTGTCGGGGGCGGCGGGCTTTTCAGCGATGCCCGCAAATTTCCGTCAAGATTATTTGCCATGCACAGCGATCGACAAGGCCGCCCATCCGATGACTGCGGCGATCGTCATGCTTTCGTTACAAAAACGCCCGAGCGCCTGCGACAACACGCCGCAGCAAGGCCTCGCCCCGGGCATGCGCTCGCGTTCGAATGGGGCATCGAGAACAACAAGATGCCCGAGCGGCGCAGGAGTACCGATGAAAACCACCCACTACGTTGCCCGCGAACCGGACGCGCAGGGGCACATCCACTATCCGGACGCCGAACACGCCGTCTGGCAGACGCTGATCGAGCGGCAGCTGAAGCTGCTCGACGGTCGCGCCTGCCCGGAATACCTCGATGGCCTCGCGCAACTCGCCCTGCCCCATGAGCGCATCCCTCAGCTCGGCGAAATCAACCGCGTGCTGCAGGCCAGCACCGGCTGGCAGGTGGCGCGGGTGCCGGCGCTGATCCCGTTCCAGACCTTCTTCGAACTGCTGGCGAGCAAACGCTTTCCGGTGGCCACCTTCATCCGCACGCCGCAGGAGCTGGACTACCTGCAGGAGCCGGACATCTTCCACGAGATCTTCGGCCACTGCCCGCTGCTGACCAACCCCTGGTTCGCCGAGTTCACCCATACCTACGGCCAGCTCGGCCTGCGCGCGAGCAAGGAGGAGCGCGTCTACCTGGCGCGGCTGTACTGGATGACCATCGAATTCGGCCTGGTCGACACCCCGGCCGGCCGGCGCATCTATGGTGGCGGCATCCTCTCCTCGCCGAAGGAGACGCTCTACAGCCTGTCCGAGGTGCCCGAGCAGCAGCCCTTCGATGCCCTGGAAGCCATGCGCACGCCTTACCGCATCGACATCCTGCAGCCGCTGTATTTCATCCTGCCGGACCTGCACGCGCTGTTCGACCTGGCTCGCCAGGACATCATGGCGCTGGTCCACGAGGCCATGCACCTCGGCCTGCGCGCACCGAAATTCCCGCCCAAGGCAGCGTAGGGTGGATAACGCCGAAGGCTTATCCACGCGTCGCTCGAGGCCGCCGCTCGGCCTGTGCAGGCCAAACGTGCAGGCCGAAACCGACGCGTGGAAAACGCTGCGCGGTTTTCCACCCTACATTGTTTAAATGATCAAACAAAAGGACCGAACCATGACCGCCCTCACCCAAGCCCACTGCGAAGCCTGCCGTGCCGACGCGCCGAAGGTCTCCGACGAGGAACTGGCCACGCTGATCCGCGAGATTCCCGATTGGAACATCGAAACCCGCGACGGCCACATGGAGCTGGAGAAGGTCTTCCTGTTCAAGAACTTCAGGCACGCCCTGGCCTTCACCAACGCGGTCGGCGAGATCGCCGAAGCCGAGGGCCACCATCCCGGGCTGCTCACCGAATGGGGCAAGGTTACCGTCACCTGGTGGAGCCACTCGATCAAGGGCCTGCACCGCAACGACTTCATCATGGCCGCGCGCACCGATCAGCTCGCGAGCACGGCAGAAGGACGCAAGTAATGCACTTCGGTCAGATTTCCCGCGTACCCGGCGATCCGATCCTCGGGCTCATGGAGCTGTACAACAGCGATCCGAACCCGGCCAAGATCGACCTCGGCGTCGGCGTCTACAAGGATTCCCAGGGCCTGACACCGATCCCGCGGGCGGTGAAGCTGGCCGAGCAGCGGCTGGTGGACAGCGAGCAGACCAAGAGCTACATCGGCGGCCACGGCGACCCGCAGTTCGGCGCCCAGTTGCTGCGTCTGGTGCTCGGCGGCCGCTCGATCGCCCTCAGCGAGCACCGCGCCGGCTGCACGCAGACGCCCGGCGGCACCGGGGCGCTGCGTCTGGCCGGCGAGTTCATCGCCAAGTGCCTGCCCGGACGCGGCATCTGGCTGAGCGAGCCGACCTGGCCGATCCACGAAACCCTCTTCGCCGCCGCCCGCCTGCCGGTCAACCACTACCCCTATGTTGGTGCCGACAACCGCCTCGATGTCGACGGCATGCTCGCCGTCCTGCAGCAGATTCCGCGGGGCGACGTCGTGCTGCTGCATGCCTGCTGCCACAACCCCACCGGCTTCGATCTCAGCCAGGACGACTGGTTGCGGGTGCTGGACGTGGTGCGCACGCGCGAACTGCTGCCGCTGTTCGACTTCGCCTACCAGGGCTTCGGCGACGGCCTGGAAGAGGACGCCTGGGCGGTGCGGCTGTTCGCCGAAACGCTGCCGGAAATGCTGATCACCAGCTCCTGCTCGAAGAACTTCGGCCTGTATCGCGAACGCACCGGCGCGTTGCTGGCCATCACCGCCAATGCCGAACGCCTGCTGGATGTGCGCAGCCAGCTCGCCTCGCTGGCGCGCAACCTCTGGTCGACGCCGCCGGCCCATGGCGCCGCGGTGGTGGCGGCGATCCTCGCCGACGACCCGCTGCGGCAGATCTGGCAGGACGAGGTCGAGCGCATGCGCCAGCGCATCGCCAGCCTGCGCCGCGGGCTGGTGGAGGCCCTGACGCCTTACGGCCTGGACCAGCGCTTCGCCCACATCGCCCGGCAGCGCGGGATGTTCTCCTACACCGGGCTGAGCGCCGAGCAGGTGCGCCGCCTGCGTGCCGAGGATGCGGTGTACCTGCTCGAGACCGGCCGCGCCAACGTCGCCGGGCTGGATGCCGAGCGCCTGGACCAGCTGGCGCAAGCCATTGCGCGCGTGGTGCAGGGCTGAGCGCAGGCCTCAGCGCAGCAGCGGCAGCATGCCCTTGAGGGTATCGTCGCGCCGCACGTAGTGGTGCCACAGCGCGGCGCCGGCGTGGCCGATGAGCATGGTGAACAACAGGTACTGGCCGAGGATGTGCACATCCTTGGCCAGCCCGCGCACATCGGACGACAGCGGCAGCGGGCCGACCTCCACCAGCCAGAACAGGCTGAACGGCCGGCTGCCGAACAGCAGGCCGGACAGCGGCAGCGCCAGCAGCAACAGGTAGAGCACCCCGTGGCCGGCCGCGACCATGAAGCGCTCCAGCTGTGGCTTGGCCGGCAACGGCTCGACGGCACGGCGCCGCGCGAACAGACGCAGCACGGTGAGCAGCAGCACCAGCACGCCCAGCGACTTGTGCAGGGTGAACACATTGCCCTTGCCGCCGAGCAGGGCTTCGAAGAATGCCTCGCTGCCGTAGGGCAACGCGACGATCAGCAGGATCAGTGCGGCGGTGAGCCAGTGGCAGGCGATCTGCAACCTGGTGAAACGAGGGCGGGTCATCGGTACATCCGGTTTTCAGCGAAACATGAACGGGCGGGGATTGTCCCCCAATGCGCCCGCAGGATTGAAATCCCTTTACCCAAAGCTGACCGAAAACAGCGCCTGAGCCGCAGGCCATGGCCGGCACGGCTATCCTTGTAGCGACCCGAGCAACCGGAAACGTCGCCTGCCATGTCGCCCGACAGCCTCACTGCGAGCCGCCTGCGAGCCCTGCACGAGCAGGGTTTCGTGCTGTTGCCGGGCGTGATCACGCCCACGCGGGTCGCCGAACTGCGCGCGGCGATCGACGACCTGGAGCCGATCCACTGGGACTACCAGGGGCTGGTGGACGATCACTACAAGTGCGTCTTCAATCGCTCGCCGTTCTGGTTGCCGTACCTGGACCTGCCCGGCGTGATCGAGCTGGCCGAAGCGGCCCTGGGCGAGGACTGCCACGTGATCGGCCAGACCGCCTGGCGCAGCCATCCGGGCTTCGTCGGCGGCGAACTGCACGCCGACTACCTGGCCATGCAGCTGCCGGAAAGCCTGCTCGCCGATCCGGCTTTCGAGCTGCCGATGCAGGTCTGCACCGCGCACCTGTACCTCGACCGCATCGACGCGCAGCTCTGCCCGACCCTGGTGATTCCCGGCAGCCATCGCGCCGGACGCAAGCCGCGCCCAGGCGAAACGCAGTGGCAGGGCCACAAGGCCGAGCCGGTGCTGTGCCAGGCCGGCGACGTGCTGCTCTTTCGCAGCGACCTCTGGCACGCCGGCAGCCGCAACCGCACGCAGGACCGCAGCCGCTACCTGCTGCAGGTGCATTATGGGCGGCGGATGATCGCCCAGAAGTTCTCGCCGTACCTGCACTTCGTCTTCGCGCCCGAGGTGCTGGCCGCCGCTACGCCGCGCCAGCGCCGCCTGCTCGGCGAGCACGAGCCGGCCGAGTACGACTGAGCCGCCACCGTGCACAGCGGCGCC
>NZ_AZSV01000024.1:0-53848 GCF_000582595.1 Pseudomonas sp. BAY1663 | reverse complement strand
CCGGCGCGGATCAGCGGCCAGGCGGCGGCCTGGGCCGGCGTCGGCGCGGGAAAACTGCGCGCGAACCAGCCGGCCACCGTCGGGTGGAAGGCGTTCAGCGGATCGGGGGAAGGCATGCTCATGCGTCGAATATGGTGCCGCCGCTGCCACTGCACAAGCGGCAGCCCGTCGGTGGCGTGGAAACGGCTCCGGCGCGCGGGGGTCAACCGTCGCACAGCCCGCAACGGAGACGACCATGACCACCACCCCGCTCAGTCTCGACAACGCCATGCAACAGGCTGCCGAGGCCTTCCTGCCCTGCGGTTGCGTCACCAGCGCCAATCCCGAGGACGACAGCTTCGGCTTCACCGTGATGAGCGGCAGCGGCGAGGAGCTGGTGCGGGTGCCGCAGGTGCGCGACTACGCCGACCCGGCACGCATGGCCCAGGTGATCGAGCAGACCCGCCAGGAGCTGATCGGCAAGGGCTGCGCCCTGGAACCCTGGAGCATGCCGTTCATCGCCGACGCCAGCGCCATCCCGGAAACCACCCCGAACTACTGATGCCGGTCGCGGCCTGTCCCGCGTCTCGCACCAGCCGGGTGCCGGCCGAAACTTTTACGTTGCGCTTCGGGTCGCTATAGGAGGTGGTTTCGGCCGCTGAAACTTGGACAAGGGGACGCCCATGGGCAATCTGGCATACCAGCCGAAACAGCAGCCGGCACTTGCCGAACTCGATCACCTGTTGCAGCGCTATCGACAGGTGCGCGCCGCCAGCGAGGCGATCTGCGCACCGTTGCAGGTCGAGGACTACGTCATCCAGAGCACCCCCGAAGTCAGCCCGCCGAAATGGCACCTGGCCCACGTCAGCTGGTTCTTCGAGACCTTCCTGCTGCTGCCCTACCTGCCCGGTTACCGGCGGCTCAACGAGGCCTACGACCATCTGTTCAATTCCTACTACGAAACCCACGGCACGCCGTTCCCACGGGCCCGGCGCGGCGTGCTGTCGCGCCCGGGGGTGGAGGAGATCTATCACTACCGCCTGCATGTCGACCAGGCGATGGCCGAACTGCTGAGCAACCCGCCACGCGAACAGGCCGGCGAGATCGTCCGCCGCGTCGGCCTGGGCCTGCAGCACGAACAGCAGCATCAGGAACTGCTGCTGATGGACATCAAGCACATCCTCGCGCAGAACCCGATGCACCCGGTCTACCGGGCCGACCTCCAGCCGCCCCGGCACCCGGCTGCGGAGCGGCCGCGCTGGTACGCGTACGCCGGCGGCGTTCAGCACATCGGCCACCCCGGCGGCGATTTCGCCTTCGATTGCGAGATGCCGCGGCACCGCCAGTTCGTCGAGGATTTCCAGCTGGCCGGACGCCTGGTGAGCAACGCCGAGTACCTGTCGTTCATCGCCGACGGCGGCTACGCCCGCCCCGAGCTGTGGCTGGCCGATGGCTGGGAGCTGATCCAGCGGGCCGGCTGGCACGCGCCGTTGTACTGGCTGCACGAGGACGACGCCTGGCACGAGATGACCCTCGGCGGGCTGCGGCCGCTGGACCTGGAAGCACCGGTCTGCCACGTCAGCTACTACGAGGCCGATGCCTATGCGCGCTGGGCCGGTGCACGCCTGCCCAGCGAGGCCGAATGGGAGCTGGCGGCGGCAGATCAACCGCTGCGCGGCAACTTCATGGAAAGCGATTACCTGCAGCCCGTCGCCGCCGTACCGGGGCATGGCGGCCCGCTGCAACTGTTCGGCGACGTCTGGGAATGGACCGCCAGCGCCTACCTGCCCTACCCCGGCTTCCGCCCGCTGGAGGGCTGCCTGGGCGAATACAACGGCAAGTTCATGTCCGGCCAGATGGTGCTGCGCGGGGGCTGCTGCGCCACCCCGGAATCGCACATGCGGGTCACCTATCGCAACTTCTTCCAGCCGGCGATGCGCTGGCAGTTCGCCGGGCTGCGCCTGGCCAGGGGGCTTTGAACATGGCGCTGGCCATCCATTTCCACGATCAGCTGCAGCAACCCCATGAAGCCTCGCTGCGCGACGAGGCCCTGGCCGGGTTCGCCGCCACGCCGAAACGGATTTCACCGAAGTTCTTCTACGATCGCCACGGATCGGAACTTTTCGAGCAGATCTGCCGGCAGCCGGAGTACTACCTCACCCGCACCGAGGAGCAGATCCTCGCCAGCGCCGCCAACGACATCCTCGACATCGCCGGCCCCCATGCCGACCTGATCGAACTGGGCAGCGGCGCCAGCCGCAAGGTGCGCCTGCTGCTCGAGGCGCTGCATCCGGCGAGCTACCTGGGCATCGACATCTCCGAGGACTTCCTGCTCTCCAGCACCCAGCGCCTGGCGGCCGACTACCCCTGGCTGGAGGTGCATGCGGCCTGCACCGACTTCTCCCACGAGCTGAACCTGCCGGACGACTTTTCCAGCGAGCACCCGCTGGTGTTCTTCCCCGGCTCGAGCATCGGCAACTTCACCCCGGCCGAAGCCGCGCAGTTCCTGCGCCGCCTGCACGACGTGCTGCCGCAGGGCGGCGGCCTGCTCATCGGCGTCGACCTGATCAAGGAGCTCGGCGTGCTCGAAGCCGCCTACAACGACCGCGCCCGGGTCACCGCGGCCTTCAACCTCAACCTCTTGCAACGCATCCGCAACGAGCTGGACAGCGACATCGAGCCCTCGCGCTTCGTCCATCGCGCCTTCTTCAACCCAGCCGAATCGCGCATCGAGATGCACCTGGTCAGCCCCGCCGCGCAGGAGGTGGCCATCGAAGGCCGGCACTTTCATTTCGCCGCCGGCGAGAGCCTGCACACCGAGAACTCCTACAAGTACACCCTCGAATCCTTCGCCGCACTGGCCCATGCGGCCGGCTTCGACTGCAGCGGCCAGTGGACCGACCCGCGCGGCCTGTTCAGCGTGCATTACCTGCGCCGGCGCTGAACATGCGCGGCGCCGTCGTCAGCCTGCTGGGCACGCTGGCCTGCACGCCGGCATTCGCCGAAGAGGCCCTGCGCATCACCGAGCTGCAGCGCTGCGGCGATCTGTTCGCCCACGTTCGACTGACCTGGTGCCTGCACGCCAGCGGCCTGCCCGAGGCGCCGGTCCGCCTGCGACTGGCCGGTGAGCCGCTGCCCACCGAACGGGTCGAGCGCAACGGCGATCGTCTGCGCCTGACCCTGCCCGCCGCCGAACACCGGAGCGGGCCGCTGTGGCTGGAGCACGACGGCCAGCGCAGCAACCCGGTGTGGCTCTCGCTCGGCCGCAGCCACGTACTCGCAGCCACGGCCGACGAGGTCGCCGAGAACATGGATGGGCTGAGCACCTACCTCGACCTGGTCAGCCTGATCGTCGAGGAAGACCAGGATGGCCTGGAGACTGCCCGGCGACTGGCGGAGAAATACGGCGCGAAGGTGGTGGGCGCCATCGCGCCGCTCAACACCTACCAGTTGCGCCTGCCGGTGGCGAACCTCACCGAGCGCGACGCCATGCTGCTGCGCCTGGGCAACGAGGTCGGCGTCGATGCGTGGTGATCGAGGAAACCGCTGCCGAAGGCGGCGAGCAGGAAACCGACCGCGAGCGCCCGCCGAGCCGCGAATGGGCGGCCAACCGCTTTCTCGACGCGGTGGACTACTACCGCGAACGCATCCCGGCCAAGCGCGCACCGATCGACACCGAAGCGGTGCGCATCGGCGTGATCGAGCGCGCGGTGGACTTCGACGCGCCGAATTTCGCCGGCTACCTGCAGCCGTGCGACCCCGGCAAAGGCCGCACCTGCCTGTACGCGCGCGACGCGGACAAACCCGACAGCATGGCAGCAGCGTCGCCGGCATCCTCGCCGCACGCGCCGCCGATGCCCGCGACAGCGGTTTTCTCAGCGCGCTGGACGAGGCCGGCCCCGGCTTCGAGGTGATCGTCGAGCCCAATTCCGACGGTGGCATCGCCGCCAAGGTCGCGGCCTCGGTCAACCTGGTGGAAGACGGCGTGCGGATACTGAACTGGAGCTGGGGCCTGCACCGCATCGGCACGGTGGACGTCGACGGCGAGCCGGTGGATTCGCTGCTGCGCTCGGGCATCGCCATGAGCGGCTACGAAGAACTGCTGGAGGAATTCTTCCTCTGGCTACGCCGCGAGCATCCCGACGTGCTGGTCATCAATTCGGCGGGCAACGGCTCGGCCCGCTCCGGGCGCGACGACTACCGGCTGCCCTCCTCGTTCGTCACCGAGCAATTGCTGGTGGTCGGCGGCCACCAGCGCAGCCGGCGCCAGGACGTGCCGGTAGAGCATCCGCAGTACGCCACCAAGCGCGCCTCGTCCAACCTCGACATGCGCGTCGACATCACCGCGGCGGCCTGCATTCGCGCGGCGACCCTGGATGCCGATCAGCGCGGCGCGGTGCACTGCGGCACCTCCTACGCCACGCCGCTGGTGGCCGGCACGGTGGCGGCGATGCTGTCGATCAACCCGCACCTGGAACCGGAGCAGGTACGCGAGCTGCTGCGGCGCAGCGCCATGACCATCGGTCGCGATTCGGATTTCGAGCCGGCCGAGGCCGACGACCTGACGGCGCCGATCCTGCCGTCGGAACGCAACGACCGGCTCGACGACCGCGACGTCGGCCGCTCGGCGCGGCTGGACATGCGCAAGGCGCTGGAGCTGGCGGTGGAAAGCCTGCGGCATGCGCGCTGAAGGCATGCAGCGCCGCGCGCAGCAAACGGGGGGGCAGGTTCCTGTAGGAGCGCGCCCTGCGCGCGAATCGCAGGCCTGGCCCGCTCCTACATGTGATCCCGCAACCAGCTTGTGGCCTTAAGTGAACGGCACTACGCCGTTACCGGCTTTGACGTAAGGGCATTTATTTGTTTTGGTGTAAAAGCTGACTGGCCGATGCGAAGCGGGCGAAGCGCAACCGCGCGAAAACCTGAACTTCGTGCTTGACCCGCCAGTCACACTCCCCAACGGCAAAACCGGTAAGGACCTTATGTGTGGCATAGCTGGAGAACTTCGTTTCGACAACCAACCGGCCGATCTGGCCGCGATTGAACGCATCACCCAACACCTGACCGCTCGCGGCCCCGATGCGTGCGGCTTCCACAGCCAGGGCCCGCTGGCCCTGGGCCATCGGCGGCTGAAGATCATGGACCTGTGCGAGGCCTCCGGCCAGCCGATGATCGACTCGGCCCTCGGCCTGTCGATGGTCTTCAACGGCGCCATCTACAACTACCCCGAACTGCGCGCGGAGCTCGAAGGCCTCGGCTATCGCTTCTTCTCCGGGGGCGATACCGAGGTGCTGCTCAAGGGCTACCACGCCTGGGGCGAGGCGCTGCTGCCGCGCCTGAACGGCATGTTCGCCTTCGCCATCTGGGAGCGCGACCGCCAGCAGCTGTTCATCGCCCGCGACCGCCTCGGCGTCAAGCCGCTGTACCTGTCGCGCAGCGACCAGCGCCTGCGCTTCGCCTCCGCACTACCGGCGCTGCTCAAGGGCGGCGATATCGCCGGCGTGCTGAACCCGGTGGCGCTGAATCACTACATGAGCTTCCACGCCGTGGTACCGGCGCCGGACACGCTGATCGCCGGCATCGAGAAGCTGCCACCGGCCAGCTGGATGCGCGTCGCCGCCGACGGCACGACCACCACCGAGCGTTGGTGGTCGCTGGAATTCGGCGCCCGCGAGGACGAGCGCGACTACGGCTTCGAGGACTGGAAGCGGCTGACCCTGGACACGATGCGCGAAGCGGTGGCGATTCGTCAGCGCGCCGCGGTGGACGTCGGCGTGCTGCTTTCCGGCGGGGTCGATTCCAGCCTGCTGGTCGGCCTGCTGCGCGAAGCCGGCGTCGCCGACAACCTGCTGACCTTCTCCATCGGCTTCGAAGACGCCGGCGGCGAGCGCGGCGACGAGTTCAAGTATTCCGACCTGATCGCCAAGCACTACAACACCCGCCATCACCAGCTGCGCATCCAGGAGAAGGAAATCCTCGAGCAGCTGCCAGCCGCCTTCCAGGCGATGAGCGAGCCGATGGTCAGCCACGACTGCATCGCCTTCTACCTGCTCTCGCGGGAAGTGGCCAGGCACTGCAAGGTGGTACAGAGCGGCCAGGGCGCCGACGAACTGTTCGCCGGCTACCACTGGTATCCGCTGGTGGATGGCGCCGAGGACCCGGTGGCCGCCTACCTGGCAGCCTTCCGTGACCGCAGCTACGAGGAATACGCCGCGACCATGCAGCAGCAGTGGGTACAGGGCGATTTCTCCGGCGACTTCGTCCGCCGCCACTTCGCCCAGCCCGGCGCCGAGGCCGCGGTGGACAAGGCGCTGCGCATCGACAGCACGATCATGCTGGTCGACGACCCGGTCAAGCGCGTGGACAACATGACCATGGCCTGGGGCCTGGAGGCGCGCACGCCGTTCCTCGACTACCGCGTGGCCGAGCTGTCGGCACGCATCCCGGCGAAGTTCAAATTGCCGGACGGCGGCAAGTACGTGCTCAAGGAGGCCGCGCGCCAGGTGATCCCGGCCGCGGTGATCGACCGGCCCAAGGGCTATTTCCCGGTGCCGGGGCTCAAGCACCTGCAGGGCGCGACCCTCGACTGGGTGCGCGAACTGCTGCTCGACCCGAGCCAGGAACGCGGGCTGTACGACCCGCAGGCGTTGGAAAAGCTGCTGGCCGATCCGGATGGCCAGCTCACCCCGCTGCGCGGCTCAAAACTCTGGCAACTGGCGGCGGTCAACCTTTGGTTGAGCGAACAAGGGCTCTAAGGACTCACGCCCCCATGGGGTCGTGAACCTTGCAACGTAAGGAAAGCACCATGCAGAAGTCCCAAGCCTACGGCCAGCGTCTGTTGCGCGGACAGACACCGACCTACCAGCGACTGCAGGCACGCTTCGCCGAAGACGGCCAGGAAGAACCTTGCGGGCCGGTGACCCTGCATTGCGGCTGGGGCCGCATCCTGGTCGGGCATACCTATTCCGACCCGGCGCGGCTCGCCGCCGACCTGCTCAACGAGCAAGCCGGCGAACGCGACATCGCCCTCTACGTCGCCGCCCCGCACCAGGTACTGGCCTACGCGCCACAGCAGCTGTTCCTCGACCCCTCCGACACCCTGCGCCTGTGGTTCACCGACTACCGTCCGGCGCGCCGCAGCTTCCGCGGCTTCGTCGTACGCCGGGTGCAGAGCGAAGCCGACTGGGCGGCGATCAACTGCCTCTACCAGTCGCGCGGAATGCTGCCGGTCGACCCGGCGCTGTGCACACCGCGCGACCAGGGCGGGCCGGTGTACTGGCTGGCAGAGGACGAGAGTTCCGGACAGATCATCGGCAGCGTCATGGGCATCGACCATCACCGCGCCTTCAACGATCCGGAGAACGGCTCCAGCCTCTGGTGTCTGGCGGTCTCGGCCAACTGCCCGCGCCCGGGCGTCGGCGAGGCGCTGGTGCGCCACCTGGTCGAGCATTACATGGGCCGCGGCCTGGCCTACCTCGACCTGTCGGTGCTGCACGACAACCACCAGGCCAAGGCGTTGTACGCCAAGCTGGGCTTTCGCGACCTGCCGACCTTCACCGTCAAGCGCAAGAACAGCTTCAACCAGCCGCTGTTCCTCGGCCCCGGTCCGGAGGCCGAGCTCAATCCCTACGCGCGGATCATCGTCGACGAGGCGCGCCGCCGCGGTATCGAGATCAGTATCGACGACGCCGAGGCCGGCCTGTTCACCCTGACCCAGGGCGGGCGCCGGGTGCGCTGCCGCGAGTCGCTGTCGGACCTGACCTCGGCGGTGAGCATGACCCTCTGCCAGGACAAGCGCCTGACCCACCGCACCCTGTCCCAGGCCGGCATCCGCCTGCCAGCCCAGCAACTGGCCGGCAGCGCCGCGGACAACGCGGCGTTCCTCGCCGAGCACGGCAGCGTGGTGGTCAAGCCGGTCGACGGCGAACAGGGCCTGGGCGTGGCGGTCGACCTGCGCGACGCCGAGGACATGGAGCAGGCGATCCACCGCGCACGCCAATACGACAGCCGTGTGCTGCTGGAGAGCTTCCATCCCGGCCTGGATCTGCGGATCGTGGTGATCGGCTACGAGGTGGTCGCCGCCGCGATCCGCCGTCCGGCCGAAGTGATCGGCGACGGTCGCAACAGCATCGGCGCGCTGATCGAGACCCAGAGCCGGCGCCGCCAGGCCGCCACCGGCGGCGAAAGCCGCATCCCGCTGGACGAGGAAACCCGGCGCTGCCTGCGCGACGCCGGGCTCGAGCTGGACAGCGTGCTGCCCGAGGGCCAGCGCCTGGCGGTGCGGCGTACCGCCAACCTGCACACCGGCGGCACCCTGGAAGACGTCACCGCGCAGTTGCATCCGGAGCTGGCCGACGCCGCGGTGCGCGCCGCCCGCGCCCTGGACATCCCGGTGGTCGGGCTGGACCTGCTGGTGCCGGCGGCGGACCAGCCGGACTACGTGTTCATCGAAGCCAACGAGCGCGTCGGGCTGGCCAATCACCATCCGCAGCCAACCGCCGAACGCTTCATCGACCTGCTCTTCCCGCTCAGCCACAACGCCGGCTGAGCCGGCCTCCGGGCGGCTGCGGCCGCCCGCTCATGTCCCAGCGAACGCGAAGGTGGCCGCCCTACCGCCACCCACGGGAGAATTCATGACCGCGAAATTGCCCGAGCCCGATCTCAACTACCTGCAGCGCGTGCTGCTGGAAATGCTCGCCATCCCCAGTCCCACCGGCTTCACCGACACCATCGTGCGCTACGTCGCCGAACGCCTGAAGGAGCTGGGTATCCCCTTCGAGCTGACCCGCCGCGGCACCATCCGCGCCACGCTCAAGGGCCGCCGCTACAGCCCGGACCGGGCGGTGGCCGCGCACCTGGACACCATCGGTGCCATCGTCCGCGAGGTCTACGACAGCGGCCGCCTCGGCCTCGCCCCGGTCGGCTGCTGGTCGAGCCGCTTCGCCGAGGGCAGCCGCGTCAGCGTGTTCACCGACAGCGGCGTGATCCGCGGCAGCGTATTGCCGCTGCTGGCCTCGGGGCATGCCTTCAACACCGCGGTGGACGAGGCGCCGGTCAGCTGGGACCACGTCGAGCTGCGCCTGGACGCCTACACCTACAGCCGCGCCGAAACCTGCGCGCTGGGCGTGAACGTCGGCGATTTCGTCGCCTTCGACCCGATGCCGGAGTTCACCGAGAACGGCTACATCAGCGCCCGCCACCTGGACGACAAGGCCGGCGTCGCCGCGCTGCTGGCGGCGCTCAAGGCCATCGTCGAAAGCGGCCGCGAGCCGCCGATCGACGTCCACCCGCTGTTCACCATCACCGAGGAGACCGGTTCCGGCGCGGCCGGCGCGCTGCCCTGGGACGTCAGCGAATTCGTCGGCATCGACATCGCCCCCGCAGCCAAGGGCCAGGCCTCCAGCGAGCATGCGGTGACCGTGGCCATGCAGGATTCCGGCGGCCCCTACGATTTCCATCTCTCGCGCCACCTGCTCAAGCTCGCCGGCGAGCACGAGATCGCCGTGCGCCGCGACCTGTTCCGCTACTACCACAGCGATGCCCAGTCGGCGATCGAGGCCGGCCACGACATCCGCACCGCGCTGCTGGCCTTCGGCTGCGACGCCACCCACGGCTACGAGCGCACCCATATCGACAGCCTGGCGGCGATGAGCCGCCTGCTCTGCGGCTACATGCTCAGCCAGCCGGTATTCGCCAGCGACGCCCAGCACACCCAGGACTCGCTCGAGCGCTTCAGTCACCAGCTGGAGCACGACGCGCAGATGGAGAACGACACCCGCGTGCCGGCGGTGGACAGCCTGGTCGGCCGCCAGCAGGACGACAAGCGGAACTGAACCGCACCGCTTGCGTGACGAGCCGCCGTCTTCGCGCAGGCAAAGCTTGCTGGCCGGCGCGCAACTGGGCAAAGTTACCGGACAAGGAGGTGCGGCACGTCTGGAGGCTCGACATGAGCCTGAAGGAGTCGGTATCGCCACCGCTCCAATAACAGTGCCGCCCTGTCCCCACATGGGCTGCCCCTTCCGGATTCGACCATGTTGCCGCGTTTATGCCTGGCTCTGCTGCTCTGCTGCCTGTCGGTTCAGGCGTGGGCCTTCGCACCCGTCGCCCTCGATTCGCTCGATACCCGCCAGGCACTCGGCAGCGGCACCCGCTATCTGGAGGACCCGAACGGCGAGTTGCGGGTCGAGGAAGTCCTGGCGCTCCCCGAGCAGCGCTTCCAGCAGGTGCGGCGCGCCCATGTCAACGAAGGCAAGAACCGTTCGACCTGGTGGCTGCGCACCTCGCTCGACAACCGCCTCCAGGAGCCGCTCGGGGGCTTCATCGAGATCAACTACCCGCTGCTCGACCACATCGAACTCTTCCTGCAATACCCTGACGGCAGTTTCAGCAGCCAGCTCTCCGGCGATGAGTACCCCTTCTCGCAGCGGCCGGTGAAAGTCGGCAACTTCTGGTTCCCGGTGGAGCTGCCCCCGGGCGAGACGACGCTGCTGCTGCGGATCAAGACCACCAGCACGCTCTATGTTCCCCTGTACTTCAGCACCTACGCCGCCAGCGCTTCGCTGCAGGAGGACCTGAGCGGGATCAGCGGGGCCTTCTACGGCGTCTTGTTCGCCATGTTCTGCTACAACCTGTTCCTGTTCGTCTCGCTGCGCGAACCATCGTACTTCTGGTACCTGGTCTACAACCTCAACGTCGGGCTGTTCGCGCTCGCCTTCGACGGCCTGCTGATCAAGTGGCTGGGCTCCGGCAACGCAGTGGTGTCGCTGGGCATCTATGCGCTGATGTTCAGCCACTGCCTGATCGCGTTCCAGTTCAGCCGCCACTTCCTGCACACCCGTGAGCTGTTCCCCCGGCTCGACCTCACCCTGCGCGTGTCCTTGCTGCTGGCCCTGACCTGCATGCTTTCCGGACTGATGCTGGACGTGCAGCACTGGAGCATCCTCGCCAGCATCACGGTGATCGTCACCTCGGTCGGCCTGCTGTTCACCGGCGCCTTCGTCTGGCGCCGGGGCGTGCGCTACGGGCTCTACTACACCCTGGCCTGGGGCGTGCTGCTGGCCTCGTTCATCCTCGTCACCGCCGGCTCGCTGGGCTTCGAGGCATTCGGCCTGTACGGCTCGGCGATCGTCAAGGCAGGCGTCACCTTCGAGCTGATCACGCTGTCCATCGGCCTGGCCGACCGCATCAACCTGCTCAAGGAGGAGGGCTATCGCTCGCGCCAGGCCGCCGAGCGCGCCGCCAGCGAGAACGAGGCCAAGAGCCGCTTCCTGGCCAAGATGAGCCACGAGATTCGCACCCCGCTCAATGGTGTGCTCGGCATGCTGCAGCTGCTGCGCGAAACGCCGCTGGACCGCAGCCAGCGCTTCTACCTGGACACCATCTCCAGCTCCGGTCATTCGCTGATGGCGGTGATCAACGACATCCTCGACTACGCGCGCATCGGCTCCGGCAAACTCAGCTCGAACACATCGAATTCGATCTGGAAGCGCTGATCTCCGAGACCATCAGCCTGTTCACCGCGCAGGCGCTGGAGAAACAGCTGAACCTGCACGTGAGCCTGGAAGCCGGCGTGCCACGGCGAATTCGCGGCGACCCGACACGGCTCAAGCAGATCCTGATGAACCTGCTGAGCAATGCGCTGAAATTCACCGAACAGGGCCATGTGGTGCTGGAGGTGTCCTGCCGCAAGACCGAGAGCGGCGATCCGCGCCTGGTGTTCTGCATCAGCGACAGCGGTATCGGCATGCGCCAGGAGGTACTGGCCCAGCTGTTCGAGTCCTTCTCCCAGGGCGACTCCAGCACCACCCGGCGCTATGGCGGCAGCGGGCTGGGGCTGGCAATCAGCAAGGAACTGGTGGAAATGATGCAGGGCCATATCGAGGTGCAGAGCACCCCGGGGCGCGGCAGTCGCTTCTGCTTCGAGATTCCGCTGCATGCCGCCCTAGACGTGGAAGACCCGCTGGCACTGCTGCTGGCCGGCCGCCCGGCGTTGCTCGCCTCGCAGGACGCACCGGGCCTGGAGGCGGTGAGCCATCTGCTGCGCCGCTGGGGCATGCGCACCGAGCGTTGCCAGACGCCGGAACGCCTGCCGGACTACCTCAGCGACTACACGGCGCCACCGCTGCTGGTCTTGCTGGCGCCTTGGCCCGGCACGCCGACCGACTGGCTGGAACGCCTGCGCCCCCATCTGGAACCCGGCCAGCGTGTGCTCATGCTCTACCCGCCGATCCACGAGCAACCGCCCATTCCGCCGGGGCTGCGCCTGGTCAGCCTGCCGCTACCGTTGCAGAGTTCGTCATTGCGCGCCGCCCTGCAGATGCTCTATCAGGACATGCCGGAACAGCCATCGGGCACACCGAGCGAGGCGTTGCCGGCCACCCTCCAGGAGCCGTGCATCCTCGTCGCCGAGGACAACCCGGTGAACCAGATGGTGGTCCGCGGCCTGCTGAAGAAGCGCGGTTACACCGTACAGCTCGCCGACAACGGCCGTCAGGCGGTGGACATCTACCGGCGCGACCCCGCTGCCGTGCAGCTGATCCTGATGGATTGCGAAATGCCGGAAGTCGACGGCTTCGAGGCCAGCCGGCAGATCCGCAACCTGGAGCTGGAGCGTCAGTTGCCGGCGGTTCCGATCGTCGCGGTGACCGCACACGTGCTCGCCGAGCATCGCCAGCAGGGACTGGCGTCAGGGATGAACGAGTTCATCGGCAAGCCGCTGGAGAGCCAGCAGCTGTATGCTTGCCTGGACAGCTACCTGCAAGGTGGCGCGTCGTAGCGCCACCGAGGCCGTAATGCCGTTAAGGCCACGAGCTGGATGCAGGATCACATGCAGGAGCGGGCCACGCCCGCGATTCGCGCGCATGGCGCGCTCCTACAACGTACTCTCTGTGCTTGTCCGAACGACATTGCACCTGGGCCAGCTTCGATGCCATGCGCCTTACCCAATTCATTTGAAAGACACGCCATGCTCATTCCCCACGACCAGCTCGAACCGGACACCCTGACCCGCCTCATCGAAGACTTCGTCACCCGCGACGGCACCGACAACGGCGACGAAACGCCGCTGCAGACCCGCGTCGAGCGCGTGCGGCGGGCCCTGGACAAGGGCCAGGCGGTGATCGTCTTCGACGTCGCCAGCCAGCAGTGCCAGCTGGCGCTCAAGCGCGACGTGCCCCGGGAATGGCTCGACGACTGACTCAGCCGAACAGGCCGCTCTCGCGCTCCCAGGCGCAGCGCATGCGCAGGTCGCTCTGCTGCGGGCTGTGGGTGCCCGTCTCGGTCTCCCAGCGGAAGGTGTGGGTACCGTTGAGCTCGGTTTCCAGGTGCACCACCGCGCTGCTCCAGTACAGCTGCTTGAGCAGCGCCTCGAAACGCTGAACCCAGAGCGACCATTCGTATTCGATGGCCCGGTAGCTGGCGCCGAAATGGATCACCTGGGTCTGGTACAGGCCCAGTTCCTCGTCGCCGCAGAAGGAAAACATCTCGCGCCCAATGAACGGCCAGGCCTCGCCCTGCGGCAATGCCTGCAAGGCGGCGCGATTGTTCGCCCGGCGCTGGCGGCATTGCTCGGGGTCGGCGGATGGCCAATCGCGGATGCAGCCATAGACGATGGATTCAGACTCCACGCGAAACTCCGGTGCGGCTGGGGGAGGAAGACCGCGGCTTTCTAACACAGCGCGGCGACGCGGTCATCCGCGGGTTGGGAAGAGGTGAAGCAGGCCACAGCCCTGGCGTCTTCAGCCCGTCGCCGGCCGCGGGCGCAACCGCAGGGCCAGCAGCGCCATGACGGCCGCCATGCCCATCAGCACCAGGAACGGCAGGCGGTAGTCGCCAGCCAGATCGCGCCCGAGCCCAGCCAGCACGGGCGTCAGGCAGGCCAGGCAGTAGCCGGTGCAGAGCATCATCGCAGTCAGCCGGCTGACCGCCAGCGGCGTGCTCGCCTCGTACATCGGCAAGATCAACGACAGCGAAAACGTCCCGTTCAGCGCCACCCCGAGCAGCATGCAGACCAGCAGCGGCTGCCAGGTCGGCAACAACGCGATCAGCGCCAGGCATACCGTCGCCAGCACGCCGCAGGCGGCCATCAGCAGGTGACGCTTGCCCAGACGCTGCGCCAGCCAGGGCATGATGAACGCGCTCGGCAGACCGATGAGCATGAAACCGCTGAAGAAGGCATTGCTGCGCAGCAGGCTGTAGCCAGCCTCGTGATAGCGCGCCACCAGCCAGGTGGCCAGGGCGTAGAACAGCCCGGCCTGCAGCGCGAAGTAAAAGCTGATCAACCAGGCACGCGGCTCCCTCCAGGGCAGCCCGGCACGGCTGTCGCTGGCCGCCTCCGGTCGATTCGGCAAACGCAGCCAGATCAGCAACGCAGCCAGCGCCGGCAGCGCCCAGAGCGCCAGCCCCCAGGTCCAACGCTGGTCCAGCACCTCGGTCGCCGGTGCCGTCAGCACCACGCCGAGGGTGCCGCCGACCGCCATGCTCAGCGAGTACCAGGCCGCGGTCTGGCCCATGCGTTCGAGAAAGTGGCGCTTGATGAAACCCGACAGCAGCGGCCCGGCCACGGCGATCCCGGCGCCGACCAGCGCGGCGGTGGTGATCAGCACGCTGGCACTATGGCCGAACAGCCGCAGCAGCAGCGCCGCACCGATCAGGCCGAGGCAGAGGGCGATGCTGCGCTCCAGGCCGAAGCGCACCGCCAGGCGCGGCGCCAGCGGTGCCAGCATGCCCATGAGCAGCACCGGCAATGCGGTGGTCAGGCTGATCAACCGCGGGAGAGTTCGAGTTCCTCGGCGATGCGCTCGATCAGCGGCGCGAATGAGGTGATGCCGGGACGCAGGTTGATCGCAGCCAGTACCAGCGCCAGCATCAGGAATCCGCGGGATGGAAATTTCACAAGCAATCCATGGAGTTACGACAAAAGCCGGACAGGCAACCCTACTCCCCGGCCGGCTTTCGGGCAACCGGGCCGGTTCGCATGCTGCATGACCTGCGTGGCCGTCATAGGCCATGCCGTGGCCCCGGCAGGACACGCCGCCCGGCCATGGTCCTTTCGACGCTAGAGTGCCTTGCTCTTGCTGCGCTTCTTCTCCGCCAGCAACGCCATCTCGTCGTAGGTGGCCTGCGGGTTCTGCTGCTTGACCTTCCAGGCCTTGCGGCCCTCGTCATGCGGCAGGATCATGAACTCGCCCTTGCCGACCTGCTGGTGGATGTAGTCGGCGATGTCCGCCGCAGTGATCGGCGAGGACTCCAGCAGCTTGCCGATCTGCGCTTTGACGTTAGGCGTCGGGCCACGGAAGGAGTCCAGCAGGTTGGTCTGGAAGAACGAGGGGCAGACCACGTGCACGCCCACCTCGGCCTGGCGCAGTTCCACCAGCAGGCTCTCCGACAGCGCCACCACGCCGGCCTTGGCGACGTTGTAGTTGCTCATCCCCGGCGCCTGCATCAGCGCGGCCATGGAGGCGATGTTGATGATCTTGCCCTTGCTCTTCTGCACCAGCGGCAGGAAGGCCTTGCAGCCCTTGACTACCCCCATCAGGTTGATCGCGATCTGCCAGTCCCAGTCTTCCAGCGACAGTTCGTCGAAGAAGCCGCCCGATGCCACGCCGGCATTGTTGACCACGATGTCGATGCCGCCGAGCTTCTCCTCGCAGGCCTGGGCGAAGGCGACCAACTGGCTGTAGTCGCGCACGTCGCAGCACATGGTGAAGCCATCGCCGCCGGCCTCGCGAACCATCTTCAGGGTCTGCTCCAGCCCGGCCTCGTTGACATCGGAGAGCGCCAGTTGCCAGCCATCGCGTGCCCAGCGCAGGGCGATCTCGCGCCCGAGTCCGGAGCCGGCACCTGTGACCATCATGCGATTGTGCATCGTTCTGCTGCCTTCTTTGGTTCGGTAATGCCAGCGAGTCTAGCGAATGAGCCGGCCCGAACCGGCATCCATCAGGACGATGAATGACGCTGGCAAACCCCGGCCCAGGGGGCTGACCGGCGGGTCGCGGCGAGCGGGTAGCAATGAAAAAGGGCAGCCCGAGGGCTGCCCTTTGCTGTGTCGCGAACGATCGTCAGTGAGCGACGGCGCCGGTAGCACCCAGGCCGGTCTGCGAACGAACGAACTGGGCGAAGAAGCGCTCGCGCTCCTCACCCGCACGCGTGGACTTGTCGGTGACCGAGAAGAACCAGATGCCGATGAAGGCCGCGATCATCGAGAACAGCGCCGGATACTTGTAGGGGAAGATCGCCTCGGCGTAGCCGAACACGTCGATCCATACGGTCGGGCTGATGATGGTCAGCACCAGCGCGGTAACCAGGCCCAGCGCGCCGCCGAACAACGCACCACGGGTGCTCAGGCCTTTCCAGTACATGGAGAGGAACAGCACCGGGAAGTTGCAGCTGGCCGCGATGGAGAATGCCAGGCCCACCATGAAGGCGATGTTCTGCTTCTCGAAGATGATGCCGAGCAGGATCGCCACCACACCCAGCGACAGCGTGGTCAGCTTGGTCACACGCATCTCGTCCTCTTCCCTGGCCTTGCCCTGCTTGATCACGCAGGCGTACAGGTCATGGGAGACCGCCGAGGCACCGGCCAGGGTCAGGCCGGCGACCACCGCGAGGATGGTGGCGAAGGCCACCGCGGAGATGAAGCCCAGGAACAGGTTGCCACCGACCGCATTGGCCAGGTGGATGGCGACCATGTTGGTGCCGCCGACGATGGCGCCGGTGACGTCCTTGAAGTCCGGGTTGGTGCTGACCAGCAGGATCGCGCCGAAGCCGATGATGAAGGTCAGGATGTAGAAGTAGCCGATGAAGCCGGTCGCGTAGAACACCGACTTGCGGGCTTCCTTGGCATCGGAAACGGTGAAGAAGCGCATCAGGATGTGCGGCAGGCCGGCGGTACCGAACATCAGCGCCAGGCCCAGGGAGATCGCCGAGATCGGGTCGGAAACCAGGCCGCCCGGGCTCATGATCTGCGCGCCCTTGTCGTGAATCTTCACCGCTTCGGCGAACAGGCTGCCGAAGTCGAAGCCAACGCTCTTCATCACCATGATGGCCATGAAGGTGGCGCCGGACAGCAGCAGTACCGCCTTGATGATCTGCACCCAGGTGGTGGCCAGCATGCCGCCGAACAGCACGTACATGACCATCAGCACGCCCACCAGCACCACCGCGACGTAGTAGTCGAGGCCGAACAGCAGCTGGATCAGCTTGCCGGCACCGACCATCTGCGCGATCAGGTAGAAGGCCACCACGATCAGCGAACCGAAGGCCGAGAGCAGACGGATCTGCGTCTGGCCCAGGCGATAGGAGGCCACGTCGGAGAAGGTGAACTTGCCCAGGTTGCGCAGGCGCTCGGCCATCAGGAACAGAATGATCGGCCAGCCGACGAGGAAGCCGATGGAATAGATCAGGCCATCGTAGCCACTGGTGTAGACCAGTGCGGAAATGCCCAGGAAGGACGCCGCGGACATGAAGTCACCGGCGATCGCCAGGCCGTTCTGGAAGCCGGTGATGCTGCCGCCGGCGGTGTAGTAGTCGGACGTGGAGGTGTTGCGCTTGGCCGCCCACTTGGTGATACCCATGGTGAAGGCGATGAACACCACGAACATGAGGATGGCGGTGTAGTTGGTTGCCTGTTTCTGCACTTCGCCGGTAATCGCATCGGCAAGCAGTGCCGGCGAGGCGGCCAACAAGGCGGCAGCCATCAGAAGACGCGCGATCATTATTGCTGAGCCTCGTTGAGGATTTCCTGATTGATGCGATCGAACTCACCGTTGGCACGCTGTACGTAAACGCCGGTCAGGATGAAGGCCATGAAGATCACGCCGACGCCCACCGGGATGCCCCAGGTGGTGACGGTATTGGCCGAAAGCGGAATGCCGAGGATTTGTGGCTCGAACGCGATCAGCAGGATGAATGCAAGGTAAGCCCCAAGCATGACGGCCGACAGCAGCCAGGCGAAACGCCCGCGTTTGGCAACCAGCTCTTGGAAACGTGGGTTGGCATAGATCTGCCGATAAACATTTTCATTGTGCATTGGAATCTGTCTCCACGATCACTGCCCCCAGATGAGAGCAAGGCGGGCTACTTTAGGGCCGGGCAGGCCGAATTCCACCCGACTTTGGTCTGACTGCGGATTATCCGAACACGCGGCCTAGAGCCTTCTGTCCCTCGCGACAAGTGAGATTGCGGACGATTCGCCGGCTCATGGTGTGGCGCTATGTCGCACATGCTCAGCATCGATTTCTCGTCCCTGGCGCCCTCGACCAGAATCGAAGCATCGAGAATCATTATCAAAGACACCTGATTGCACCACCCGACATGAGCGCCATGGCAGTTGGCCTCTATATATGAAGGGATGGCAGCGATGCCGGGGCAAACCAGACGCTCACCCGGCAACAGGGATCGAAATCGCCGGAATGCTGCCATAGTGATGTTGGCTTGCACGGTGCAGCCAATGCAGTTCTGATTGGGACAGATGTCGCCGGGGCACCCAGGACCCGTTTATGGAGAAGCACCATGCCGTTGTTGTTGTGCCTGACCGCCCTGCTCACGCTGGTCATCGCACCGGCTCATGCCGCCGACCTGAGCGCCGCCGAATACGGCTTCCCGCTGGCCAACCCCTTCGAAGCCACCATCGCCACCACCCCGCCGGCCCTGCGCGCACCGCTACCGCGCGATGAAGACATCGACCAGGCCGACTACAGCCTGCGCCTGCACCCAGAACGCGAATTCACCCTTCCCGACAGCTTCTGGCCGGTCAAGCGCCTGCGCTACCGCCTGGCGCGCCAGAGCGGCCCGGCGCCGCTGATCTTCATCATCTCCGGCACCGGCGCGCATTACTCCAACGGCAAGACGGAGTCGCTGAAACGGCTGTTCTACGGTGCCGGCTACCATGTGGTGCAGCTCTCCTCGCCCGCCAGTTTCGACTTCATGGCCGCCGCCTCGCGCTATGCCACGCCGGGGCTGAGCAGCGACGATGCGCAAGACCTGTATTGGGTCATGCAGGCCATACGCGCCCAGCACCCCCGGCTGCCGATCACCGAGTACCACCTCACCGGCTACAGCCTCGGCGCGCTGAACGCCGCCTTCGTCAGCCAGCTGGATGAAACGCGGCGCAGCTTCAATTTCAAGAAAGTGCTGCTGATCAATCCGCCGGTGAATCTCTACACCTCGGTCAGCAACCTGGACAAGCTGGTGCAGACCCGCGTCGAAGGCATCGACGACAACACCACGTTCTACGAGGTGGTCCTGGAGAAGCTCACCCGCTACTACCAGCAGAAGGCTATATCGATCTCGACGAAGCCATGCTCTACGACTTCCAGCAGTCACCGCAGAAACTCAGCGACGAGCAGATGGCCATGCTGATCGGCTCGGTGTTCCGCTTTTCGGTCGCCGACATCACCTTCACCTCCGACCTGATCAACCGACGCGGGCTGATCGTTCCCCAGGACTACCCGATCAACGAAGGCACCCGCCTGGAACCGTTCTTCAAGCGCGCCCTGCTGTGCAACTTCGACTGCTACATCACCGAGCAGCTGATCCCCATGTGGCGCGCGCAATACGACGGCGGCAGCCTGGCGCAACTGGTACAGCAGGTCAGCCTCTACGCGCTCGAGGACTACCTGCGCCAAAGCCCGAAGATCGCGGTGATGCACAACGCCGACGACGTCATCCTCGGCCCCGGCGATATCGGCTTCCTGCGCCGGACCCTGGGTGAGCGCCTGACGCTCTACCCGCGCGGCGGCCACTGCGGCAACCTCGAATACCGCGTCAATGCCAAGCACATGCTGGAGTTCTTCCGTGGCTAAATGGATGCTGTTGCCCCTGCTGCTGGCCAGTGCCATGGTCCAGGCACAAACGCCCCTCGCCGACGAGGACGGCTTCACCCATCCGCTGCGCAACCTGCAGTTCAACCCGGGGCTCGACCAGCGCGAGTTCGAACGCGCCACCTTCCGCGCGCTGGATGTCTACGATCCCTTCGAGTCGTTCAACCGGCGCATGTATCACTTCAACTATCGGCTCGACCAGTGGGTGATGCTGCCGGCGGTGCGCGGCTACGTCTACGTCACACCGCGGGTGGTGCGCACGGGGGTGAGCAATTTCTTCAGCAACCTGGGCGAGATCCCAACCCTGGTGAACAGCACCCTGCAGCTCAAGGGCAAGCGGGCGATGAATGCCACGGCACGCTTGCTGTTCAACAGCATCATCGGCGTTGGCGGCCTGTGGGACCCGGCCACCCGCATGGGCCTGCCGCGCCAGCCGGAGGACTTCGGCCAGACGCTGGGCTACTGGGGCGTGCCCGAGGGCCCCTACCTGATCCTGCCGGCCCTGGGCCCCTCCAACCTGCGCGACACCCTGGGGCTGGCGGGCGACTTCGCCGTCGAGCGGCAGGTCGACTACCTCGAATACGCCCAGGCCAGCGGCGGCGAATTCGGCCTGACCGCACTGCGCCTGGTGGACATCCGCTATACCACCGACTTCCGCTACGGCCTGCTCAACTCGCCGTTCGAATACGAGAAGGTGCGCTACGTCTATAGCCGTGCACGTGAATTGCAGATCGACGAATGATCGATCAAGCCGATTATTTTAAAGCGAATTCAGCAACCATAAATCGATCTGTTCGCTCTACTCTGGCGCCATTCACCACAGAGGAGACGACCATGTCCCTGCGCGAAATCATTTCCCTCACCCGCGGCCATCCCACCGCCGATGGTGCCGGAGTGAATCTGACCCGCGTGTTCGGCGGAGCCGGCGTCGAGCGCTTCGACCCGTTCCTGATGCTCGATGAGTTCGGCTCGAACAACCCGGACGACTACATCGCCGGCTTCCCGCCGCACCCGCATCGCGGCTTCGAAACCATCACCTACATGCTCGAAGGGCGCATGCGCCACGAGGACCACATGGGTAACGTCGGCCTGCTGGAAAGCGGCGGCGTGCAATGGATGACCGCCGCCCGCGGAGTCATCCACAGCGAGATGCCGCAGCAGGAGCACGGCACCATGCGCGGCTTCCAGCTCTGGCTCAACCTGCCAGCCCACGCCAAGCTCGGTGCCCCCGGCTACCGGGATTTCACACCGGGCGAACTGCCCCGGCTGAGCCTTCCGGGCGGCATCGAGGCCAAGGTCATCGCCGGCACGCTGAAGGTCGGTGAGTTCGAGCAGGCCGGCCTCGTGCAGCGTCCGGATACCGAACCCTACCTGATCGATCTGCAGCTGCCTCCCGGCAGCGAGCTGGCACCGGCCATCCCCGATGGCCATCGGCTGCTGCTGTACGTCTTCGAAGGCGAGCTGCAGGTCGGCGAGCAGGCGGTGGGCAAGGGCCAGCTGGTACGGCTGTCCGAGCATGGCGAACTGCAGTTGCGCAGCCGCCACGGCGCGCGGCTCATGCTGCTGGCAGGCAAGCCGCTGGGCGAACCGATCGTGCAGTACGGACCGTTCGTGATGAACAGTCGGGAGGAAATCGAGCAGGCCTTGCGGGACTTTCGTGACGGGACGCTGGCGTGAGGCGCCTCCGTCAGCCGCACCGCTACGCCGGCGTGCGTCGCCTTTTCTTCTTATAGAGGCTGCGCTCGCCGGCCGGCCGCGTCTTGAAGCGTCGATGCGCCCACAGGTACTGCTCCGGCAGCGCAGTGACCGCCTCTTCGACCCACCGATTGATACGCAGGCAGTCGGCCTCCTCGCTCTCGCCGGGAAAATCCTCCAGCGGCGGGTGGATCACCAGGCGGTACCCCGAGCCATCGGCCAGCCGTTCCTGGGTGAACGGCACCACCCGCGCCCTGCCCAGCCGGGCGAACTTGGTGGTGGCGGTGACCGTCGCCGCCTGGATGCCGAACAACGGCACGAACAGGCTCTGTTTGCGGCCATAATCCTGGTCCGGTGCGTACCAGATGGCACGGCCGGCGCGCAGCACCTTGAGCATGGCCCGCACGTCCTCGCGCTCGATGGCCGTCGCATCGCGGTTGTGCCGCTCGCGCCCGCGGCGCTGGACGAAGTCGAACACCGGGTTCTTGTGCTCGCGGTACATGCCATCGATGGTATGCCGCTGGCCGAGCAGCGCGGCACCGATCTCCAGCGTGGTGAAATGCAGGGCCATGAGGATCACTCCCTGTCCTTCGGCCTGGGCCCGTTGCAAGTGCTCCAGCCCCTCGATCCGGGCCAGGCGCTGCAGGCGTGCCTGCGGCCACCACCAACTCATGGCCATCTCGAAGAAGGCGATGCCATTGGAGGCGAAGTTCTCCCGCAGCAAGCGTTCGCGCTGCTCGCTGCCGAACTCGGGGAAGCACAATTCCAGGTTGCGCCGCGCAATCGAGCGGCGCGAGCCGGCCAGCCGATACATCAGCGCGCCCAGGCCGCGGCCCAGCCGCAGCAGCACCGGGTAAGGCAGCTGGATCAACAGCCAGAGCAGCCCCAGCCCCAGCCACAGCGGCCAGAAGCGCGGATGCAGGAAGTACGCACGAAACTGAGGACGATCCATGAACGACTCGAAACCAGGAGAAGCCAGCCATTCTAGCGGCAAACATCGGCGATGACCGAACCTTGCAGCGTCACCCTTCGCCGCGCGTCGTCCGATCGCGGAGCCTTCGGTAGGAGCGGGCCATGCCCGCGATGCTTTTGCATGGCCGGGTTCGCGAGCATGGCTCGCTCCTACAGGTCGCTCCGGGTCGTCAACCGTCCCCGGCAATCACCCTCGCGGCTTGCAGGCGGCGGCGTGCCCGGCTATAAGTCCTCGCCATTTACCGCAGCAGGCAGACCATGAGCCAAGCCGACCTTCCCGAACCGTCCCCCGCCTTCCAGCTCAAGGGCAGCATGCTCGCCATCACCGTGCTGGAACTGGCGCACAACGACATCGAGCGCCTCGACCAGCAACTCGCCGCCAAGGTCGAGCAGGCCCCGGACTTCTTCGACAACACCCCGCTGGTGCTGGCGCTGGACAAGCTGCCGGAAGCGTCCCGCGAGATCGACATCCCGGCGCTGGTCGCGCTGTGCCGCAAGCACCGGCTGCGTACCCTGGCCCTGCGCGCCAGCGATGCCGCCCATCTCGAGGCCGCCGCCGCACTGGATCTGCCCGTGCTGCCACCCTCCGGTGCCCGCGAGCGCAAGCTCGACCTGGCTTCGAAAACCCCGCCCAAGCCGGCAGAGCCGACCTATCGCCCGACCCGCGTGGTCAGCACACCGATCCGCGGTGGCCAGCAGGTCTATGCGCAGGGCGGCGACCTGATCGTCCTGGCGCCGGTGAGTCCCGGTGCGGAACTTCTCGCCGATGGCAACATCCATGTGTACGGTCCGCTTCGCGGGCGCGCCCTGGCGGGCATCAAGGGCGACACGACGGCGCGGATCTTCTGCCAGCAGCTCGCCGCGGAAATGGTTTCCATCGCCGGCCAATACAAGGTCGCCGAGGACCTGCGACGCGATCCTCTATGGGCCGAAGCAGTGCAGATCGGCCTCTCTGGCGATGTGTTGAACATCACCCGCCTTTAACGGATACTGCCGCGAATTTTCAAGGACCAAACGGGCAATCCTGACGCCGAAATTGGCGGAAGATCCCGATTTTTTCAATTTTTAGGGTGAATCACCTTGGCCAAGATCCTCGTAGTCACTTCCGGCAAGGGTGGCGTCGGTAAAACCACCACCAGCGCCGCCATCGGCACCGGCCTCGCTCTGCGCGGGCACAAGACCGTCATCGTCGATTTCGACGTCGGCCTGCGCAACCTCGATCTGATCATGGGCTGCGAGCGCCGCGTGGTTTACGACTTCGTCAACGTGATCAACGGCGACGCCACCCTGACCCAGGCCCTGATCAAGGACAAGCGCCTGGAGAACCTCTACGTGCTGGCCGCCAGCCAGACCCGTGACAAGGATGCCCTGACCCAGGAAGGCGTCGGCAAGGTCATCGACGAACTGAGCAAGAACTTCGAGTACGTCATCTGCGACTCCCCGGCCGGTATCGAGAAGGGCGCGCACCTGGCGATGTACTTCGCCGACGAAGCCATCGTCGTGACCAACCCGGAAGTCTCCTCGGTACGCGACTCCGACCGCATGCTCGGCCTGCTGGCGAGCAAGTCGCGCCGCGCCGAGAACGGCGAGGAGCCGATCAAGGAACACCTGCTGCTGACCCGCTACAACCCCGAGCGCGTCACCAAGGGCGAGATGCTCGGCGTCGAGGACGTCGAGGAGATCCTTTCCATCCGCCTGCTCGGCGTCATTCCCGAATCGCAGGCCGTGCTCAAGGCCTCCAACCAGGGCATCCCGGTAATCCTCGACGACCAGAGCGATGCCGGCCAGGCCTATAGCGACGCAGTCGACCGTCTGCTCGGCAAGGACGTGGCGCACCGCTTCCTCGACTTCAAGAAGCCCGGCTTCCTGCAACGACTTTTCGGAGGTCGCGAATGAATCTTTTCGACTTCTTCCGTGAACGCAAGAAGAAGGAAACCCCTGCCGCGATCGCGAAAGAGCGTCTGCAGATCATCGTCGCCCACGAACGCGGCCAGCGCAGCGAGCCGGACTACCTGCCGGCGCTGCAGAAAGAGCTGGTCGAGGTGATCCGCAAGTACGTCAACATCGACAGCGAACAGGTACAGGTGGCGCTGGAGGATCAGGGCAACTGCTCGATTCTCGAACTAAACATCACCCTCCCGGATCGCTGAGCGACACCGACTGCAGAAACGGCGGCCCACGGGTCGCCGTCTTCGTTTGTGGAAATGCAAAAATGCCCTTGAGCAATATCCAGATCGTCCACCAGGACGCCGCCCTGCTGGTGATCGACAAGCCGACCCTGCTGCTCTCCGTGCCCGGCCGCGCCGAGGACAACCGTGACTGCCTGGTGACCCGCCTGCAGGAGAACGGCTACCCGGAGGCCCGCATCGTGCACCGCCTGGACTGGGAGACCTCCGGGCTGATCGTACTCGCCCGCGACGCCGATACGCACCGCGAACTGTCCCGCCAGTTCCACGACCGCGAGACGGAAAAGGCCTACACCGCGCTGTGCTGGGGCCAGCCGCAGCAGGACAGCGGCAGCATCGACCTGCCGCTGCGTTACGACCCGCCGACCAAGCCGCGTCATGTGGTCGACCACGAGCAGGGCAAGCATGCGCTGACCTTCTGGCGCGTCCTCGAACGCTGCGGCGACTACAGCCGCGTCGAGCTGACACCGATCACCGGACGCTCCCACCAGTTGCGCGTGCACATGCTGTCCATCGGCCATCCGCTGCTCGGCGACCGCCTCTACGCGCATGAACAGGCCCTGCGGGCCCACGAGCGCCTGTGCCTGCACGCCAGCATGCTGACCCTGACCCACCCGCAGAGTGGCGAGCGGCTGCGCTTCGAAAGCCCGGCACCATTCTGAGTACCCGCCCGGGCCGAGGCGCACGGCGCCGAAGCCCGGCATCTCACCGGCCGCGGCCGACACTGCGCTTATTCGCCAGTGGCGAATGCTATAGACTTCGTGACCTTGCAGTCCGGAGACCGCCATGCGCAAAGCACTCAACCAGGGCCTGATCGATTACCTCCAGGCGTCCCCCACCCCGTTCCATGCCACCGCCAACCTTGCCCAGGCCCTGCAAGCCGCCGGCTACAAGGCGCTCGATGAACGCGAACCCTGGTACACCGAGGCCGGCGGGCGCTACTACGTGACCCGCAACGACTCGGCCATCGTGGCCTTCCAGCTCGGCAACAAGCCCCTGGTCGAGCATGGTCTGCGCCTGGTCGGCGCTCACACCGACAGCCCCTGCCTGCGCGTCAAGCCGCAACCGGAACTGCAACGCCAGGGCTTCTGGCAACTGGGCGTGGAAGTCTATGGCGGCGCCTTGCTGGCGCCCTGGTTCGACCGCGATCTGTCGCTGGCCGGACGCGTCACCTACAGCCGCGACGGCCGGATCGAAAGCCAGCTGATCGATTTCCGGCTGCCGATCGCGACGATTCCCAACCTGGCGATCCATCTCAACCGGGAAGCAACCAAGGCTGGGCGATCAATGCGCAGAACGAGCTGCCGCCGATCCTCGCCCAGGTCGCCAGCCAGGAAAGCCCGGATTTCCGCGCCCTGCTGGCCGAACAGCTGAGCCGTGAGCACGGCTTGCTGGCCGATGTGGTACTGGACTTCGAACTGAGCTTCTACGACACCCAGCCGGCGGCGGTCATCGGCCTCAACGGCGACTTCATCGCCGGTGCCCGGCTGGACAATCTGCTGTCCTGCTTCGCCGGACTGCAGGCCCTGCTCGAAGCAACCCCCGAGGAAACCTGCATGCTGGTCTGCACCGACCACGAAGAGGTCGGCTCCACCTCGATGTGCGGGGCCGACGGTCCTTTCCTCGAACAGGTATTGCGTCGCCTGCTGCCGGAAGAGGACGTCTTCCAGCGCGCGATCAACCGTTCGCTGCTGATTTCCGCCGACAACGCCCACGCCGTTCACCCCAACTATGCCGACAAGCATGACGGCAACCACGGCCCGAAACTCAACGCCGGCCCGGTGATCAAGGTCAACAGCAACCAGCGCTACGCCACCAGCAGCGAGACCGCCGGATTCTTCCGCCACCTGTGCCTGGAAAACGAAGTGCCGGTACAGAGCTTCGTCACCCGCAGCGACATGGGCTGCGGCTCGACCATCGGCCCGATCACCGCCGGCCAGCTCGGCGTGCGCACCGTGGATATCGGCGTGCCCACCTTCGCCATGCACTCGATCCGCGAACTGGCCGGCAGCCAGGACCTGGCACATCTGGTGAAGGTGCTGACGGCCTTCTATTCGAGCGCCGAGCTGCCCTGAAAAAGGCCATGCCTGATGCAAACCGCAGGCCTGCCAGAAGCTCAAAAAGCATCGCCCCGAGGGCGGGCCTCCCACAAAAGCAGCAAGTGCACACCGAGCCTCTTGTGGGAGCCTCTTGTGGGCGCGCCCTCGCGGCGATACAGGCCCAGGCCGCCCCGAAACTCAGCCCCTGGCGTGGGAGCGCCGAAGCCCAACACCAGGCTTCGCGCCGCTCGATGCTCATCCAGGGTCGGCCACCTATTCCAGGCTGGCGTCGATCACCAGCGCCACCTTGCCGGACACCGTGTTGCTCGCCAGCGCGGCGAATGCGGCCTCGACATCGGCCATGGCGAAAGTCTGCTCCAGGCGCGGCGAGAGCTTGCCGCTGGCGAACAGCGGCCAGACCTTCTCCTCCATTTCCGCCAGCAGGTCGGCCTTGTAGTCGGCGTCGCGGCTGCGCAGCGTCGAGCCGATCAGCTGGATACGCTTGGCCAGCAGCCCCGCCAGGTCCAGCTCGGCCTTGCGACCGCCCATCAGGCCGATCATCACCCAGCGCCCGTCCATGCCCAGCAGTTGCAGATTCAGCGCCGCGTACTTGGCGCCAACCGGGTCGAGGATCATGTCGAACGGCGCGAAATCGCGCAGCGCCTCCAGCGACTCACCGCGCAGCACCCCGCCCTGCGCGCCGAGCGACTCGCAATAGGCCAGGCGCTCGGCCGAACCCACGCTGACCCAGCAGGGATTGCCGAAGGCCTTGCACAGCTGGATCGCGGCCGAACCCACGCCACTGGCGCCGGCGTGCAACAGCACCTTGTCGCCCGCGAGCAGAGCGCCGAGGCGATAGAGGTTCAGCCAGGCCGTGGCATACACCTCCGGAATCACCGCGGCCTCGTGCAATGACAGGCCATCGGGAACCGGCAGCGCGTGGCGAGCATCGACGACCACCTCCTCGGCCATGCCGCCGCCAGCCAGCAACGTGCAGACGCGATCGCCGACCTTCCAGCGGCTACGACCATTGACCTCGCTGATCACCCCGGCGCACTCCAGCCCGAGAATGTCGGTGACCCCGGCCGGCGGCGGATAGTGCCCGGCGCGCTGCAGCAGATCCGCCCGGTTGAGCCCAGCGGCGGCGACCCGAATGCGAACCTCGCCCTCGGCACACGCCGGAGCCGTTCTCTGCGCCCACTCCAGATGCCCCTCGATACCTTGCAATGCCTTCATGCTGCCTCCATAGTGAGTTCAATCCGTACCGCTCAACCGATCGCCCGCTTTCTCGACCACTGTTGTTACCATCGGGCTCATGCTTTCCACCGCCGGACGGAAACGGAACCGGCGCTTATCTTAGATGGCCTAATATGCGTTATTCCCTCGTATCACGTCGCCCCCATGCCATGAAACGCACGCTGACCTGCACCGTTCTCGCCGTTTTCTTCGGCCTCCAGGCTTCCCTCGCGCTGGCCAAAGCCGTCAGCACTCCGGAAAACTGGGACTACCTGCAGCCCGACCGCGAACAGGTGATCGCCAGCCTGAACGTGGTCGAACTGCTCAAGCGTCACCACTACAACAAGCCGCCGCTGAACGATGCGCGCTCGGCCAAGATCTTCGACAGCTATATCCAGATGCTCGATCCGTCGCGCAGCTATTTCCTGGCCTCGGACATCGACGAGTTCGGCAAGTGGCGCAACCAGTTCGACGACTTCCTCAAGGGCGGTAACCTCGAGCCTGGCTTCGCCATCTACACACGGCATCTGGAACGTCTGCAGAACCGGCTCGACCATGCACTGGGCCTGCTGGAGAAGGGCGTCGACAGCTTCGACTTCAGCGTCGACGAAGAGCTGCTGGTCGATCGCGAGAAAGCCGCCTGGGCCAAGAATACCGCCGAACTCGACGACCTCTGGCGCAAGCGCGTCAAGGATGAGGTCCTGCGCCTGAAGATCGCCGGCAAGGAGCCGAAGGCCATCGAGGAACTGCTGACCAAGCGCTACAAGAACCAGTTGGCGCGGCTGAACCAGACCCGCGGCGAGGACGTGTTCCAGACCTACATCAACGCCTTCGCGCAATCCTACGACCCGCACACCCAGTATCTGTCGCCGGATAATGCGGAGAACTTCGACATCAACATGAGCCTGTCGCTGGAAGGCATCGGCGCCGTGCTGCAGAGCGACAACGAGCACGTCAAGATCGTGCGCCTGGTGCCGGCCGGCCCGGCCGAGAAGAGCAAGCAGCTGTCGCCGGCGGACAAGATCATCGGCGTGGCCCAGGCCAACGACGAGATGGTCGACGTCATCGGCTGGCGCCTGGACGAGGTGGTCAAGCTGATCCGCGGGCCGAAAGGTCGGTGGTACGCCTGGAAGTGATCCCGGCGAGCAATGCCCCCAACGACCAGAACACCAAGGTGGTCGCCATCACCCGCGAGGCAGTGAAGCTCGAAGAGCAGGCGGCGAAGAAGTCGGTGCTGAACCTCGAACACGAGGGGCAGAGCTTCAAGCTCGGCGTCATCGAGATCCCGGCCTTCTACCTCGACTTCAAGGCACTGCGTGCCGGCGACCAGGACTACAAGAGCACCACGCGCGACGTGAAGAAGCTGCTGTCGGAACTGGAAGCGGAAAAGGTCGACGGCGTAGTGATCGACCTGCGCAACAACGGCGGCGGCTCCCTTCAGGAGGCCACCGAGCTGACCGGCCTGTTCATCGACCAGGGCCCCACGGTGCTGGTGCGCAACAGCGACGGCCGCGTCGACGTACTGGCCGACGACCAGGTCGGTGCGTTCTACAAAGGCCCGCTGGCCGTTCTGGTGAACCGCCTCTCGGCCTCCGCCTCGGAGATCTTCGCCGGTGCCATGCAGGACTACCACCGGGCCCTGATCCTCGGCGGCCAGACCTTCGGCAAAGGCACCGTGCAAACCATCCAGCCGCTCAACCACGGCGAGCTGAAACTGACCCTGGCCAAGTTCTACCGCGTCTCGGGCCAGAGCACCCAGCACCAGGGCGTGATTCCCGACATTTCCTACCCCGCCGACGTCGACACCAAGGAAATCGGCGAAAGCGCCCTGCCCGAGGCCCTGCCGTGGGACAGCATCCGCGCCGCGATCAACCCGGACATGAACCCGTTCAAACCGTTCCTCGCCGAGCTGAAAGCACGCCACGAAGCCCGCACCGGCAAGAATCCCGACTTCGTCTTCACCCGCGACCGCCTCGCCCTGGCGCAGGAGCTGATGCACGAAACCACGGTGAGCCTCAACGAAGAGAAACGCCGTGCCCAGCAGGCCGATATCGAGAAGCGCCAACTGGTCCTGGAAAATGCGCTGCGCCAGGCCAAAGGCGAGGAGCCGCTGGCCAAGCTGGAGAAGGAAGACGAAACCACGCCGCACCAGGAGCTGGACAAACCCAAGCCGGAAGACGACGCCTACCTCTCCGAGAGCGGCCGTATTCTGCTCGACTACCTGGGGCTGAGCTCGGCCATGGCCAAGCACTAGGCAGAGCGGCAAAACCCGGCGCGGACAATATTCGGTTGGGCTGAGGCGCAATAGCCCGAAGCCCAACTCGGCACGATATCCCGCGCGTTGGGCTTCGCTCGACCCAACCTACGGCCGAGTTCGACCATTCCCACCCTTCCCCCGTAGGTTGGGTTGAGGTGCACGGCACCGAAGCCCAACGTTGCTCAGCCGAATCATGTAGATCACAACCCCCGACAACGCAACGGCTCCGCCGCCTGCGGCCTCGCGCGTTGGGCTTCGCTGCGCTCAACCCAACCTACGGCCGCTTGAATACCGGCAAAACGCCACCTCCTGTCATCAAGCTGACATGTACGAACCGTGAAATGGAAGGGCCACAGCTGTGGCCCTTCATTCACGGCCTTCGAGAATCCCATGACCGTCACCGAGCAGTTGAGCATGTTGGGACACATCCTTGCTCACGGCGACATCACCACGCTGTTCCAGCCCATCGTCTCGCTCTCCGAACGCAGTATCCTCGGCTATGAAGCACTGAGCCGCGGTCCGTCCAACAGCCCGCTGCATTCGCCGATCAACCTGCTGGCCACCGCGCGGCAGGCCGGGCGACTGAACGAACTGGAAATGACCTGTCGGCAAAGCGCCTGCCGCCGCTACAGCCAAGGCGCATTGCGCGGCAAGCTGTTCCTCAACGCATCCCCCGAGACACTGCTCGAAGCATCGCACAAGCCCGGCCGCACGCTGGAGCTGTTGAACGCCTATGGCATCCCGGCCGGCCAGGTGGTCATCGAGCTGACCGAACAGACGCCGACCGACGATTTCGAACTGCTGGACAAGGCCCTGCATCACTACCGGGCGATGGGCTTCAGCATCGCTCTCGACGATCTCGGTGCCGGCTATTCGACCTGCGGCTGTGGTCGGAACTACGCCCGGATTACGTGAAGATCGACCGCTACTTCATCGATGGCATCCATCAGGACGCGGTGAAGCGTGAATTCGTCGAGTCGATCCTCAAGATTGCGCGGGCCTCGCGGGCGCAGGTCATCGCCGAAGGCATAGAGCTGGCGGAAGAACTGACCGTCCTGTCGGATATGGGGGTCGACCTGGTCCAGGGCTATCTGCTCGGACGTCCACAGGAACTCCCCGCGCTGGAAATCGATGAAGTGCTGCCTTCGCTGGAGGCGCAACAGGCCGGGCTCAACGAGGACACTGGCGACCTTTCCGCCCTGCTCGTGCGCCAGCCAGCGATGTCGGCCGAGCGACCGATCGCGAGATGCTGGAAGCCTTCCGCCTGCAGGCCAGCCTGAACTCCATCGCCGTGCTGGATGCCGACGAAAGGCCAGTGGGTATCGTCCACCGCAACCTGATATCAGGCGCCCTGCTCAAACCCTTCGCCACCGATCTGCTGGCGCGCAAGCCGATCAGTCGCCTGATGAGCACCGACTTTCTCGCGGTCGAACTCGGCCAGTCATTGCAGCAGGTCAGTCGCCTGCTCACCAGCCGTGCCCGTCAGCGCATCGAGGAGGATTTCGTCATCACCCTGGCCGGGCGCTATCACGGACTCGGGCGGGTCATCGACGTGCTCAGGCTGATCACCGAAATGAAGATCCAGCAGGCCCGCCACGCCAATCCACTGACCTTGCTGCCGGGCAACGTGCCGATCCAGCAATGCCTGACGCGCCTGCTGCAACAGAAACGCGACGCGCTGATCTGCTACGTGGACATCGACAACTTCAAACCTTTCAATGACCTCTACGGCTACGCCAAGGGCGACGAGGTCCTGCTGTGCCTGGCGCATTGCCTGAACGAAAGCGTCGACCCGGGTTTCGATTTCGTCGGTCATATCGGCGGCGACGATTTCATGCTGGTCTTGACCAGCACCGACTGGGAACGGCGCATCGAACAGCTGCTGCAAGAATTTCACAGGCGCTGCCAACTCTTCTACCGCAGTGAGCATCTGGCCGCGGGCTGCTTCATCGCTTCCAGCCGCGAAGGACGTGAACAACGCTATCCGTTACTGGCCCTGTCGATCGGCGCAGTCAGGGTGCGTGCGCAGAACTGCGACCAACTGGATGCCGCCGGGCTCGCCGCCCTGGCCTCCGACGCCAAGCGGCAGGCCAAGCAGGAAAGCGGCTCGAGCCTCTATCTGATCGACTCGGCCGACCTGCCGGCCGCGACTCACAAGCCCAGCTTGGCCGCCTTCGACTTGTAGCGGTCGGCCTGTTGCGCATCGGCGCCGAGGCCATGGCCACCTGCGCGGTAAAGCTGCTCGAGGCGCACCGTGGCCAACGGATGCCCGGCATCGGCGGCCTTCGACACCAGCGTGCCGCCTCGCCGCCATCCGGGCCGTGCGTGGCATCTTCGCTCAGACTGATCACGCCCATCTGGTAGGCGGCCTTGGCATCTCCCGCCTCGGCCGCCAGTCGCAGCAAGCGGGCGCCCTCTTGCTTGGCGCCGAAACCCTGGCCGCGAAAATACAGGATATGGCCGTAGAAGCTCTGGGCGCCCACATTGCCCAGCGCAGCCATCCGCGAGAACTGCCCCTCCATCCAGCGCCAGAGTTTCGGCTGGCTAACCGCCTGGCGCGACATCATCAACTTGCGGGCAACGAAATATCCAATCCCGGCACGCAGTTTCCACAACATCAGGGCACCTCCGGATAATCGAACTCGAATACGCGCGCCACCTCCCCGGCATGCCAGGACGCAGCGGCAAAGCCGTCGGCCGCCCCATTGAAGCGGCCCAGGCGAGCAGCGCATTCGAAGAAACCGGTCCTGGGCAACCGGCTGGCACCCTGGCTGATGACCAGGGCACTGCGCAACGGTCGCTCCGAACGGGCATCCAGCGCGGCAAGGTGCTCCAGTGCCGCGGTAAGTGTCTGCATGGCAGGCGTGGGCAACTGCAGGCGTTCGACCAACGCCCGGTAGGTCACCAGATGGCGCTGGCGGCGCGCTTCGGCCAGTTCGGCCAGCAGCGCCTGCCAGTGCTGGCGGCTGATGCTCACAGCCGCAGGTTGCTGACTCAAGCGTCGTCCTCCCAGCCAGAGACACCCAACGCGCGGGCCAGCGCACGACGAATGGCGGCATCCGGCTCGCGCTCTCCGGCTTCGATCAATCCAAGATAGGCCAGGCTGATGCCTACCGAACGGGCCAGGGCTTCCTGACTCACGCCCTGTGCCGCACGCAGGGTGGATAGCTGCGTCAGGGCAGGCTTCTGCGCCTGGACAGGAGAATGGTCCTTGGCCGCCGACGGTTGGGCGCCGACGGCATTCAGAAGCGCCTGATACTCCTCCCATGGCAGTACGGCATATTCCGGCGAACCGTCACGCACGATGACCTGGACATTCATTCGTGTTCCCCTGGCAGCTATCGATCAGAGGCAGAATCTTAACAGCCTGAGGCAATCCTTGAAGCGACAAACCGGGCACAGCGAAGAGTGAATCGGAACCTGAACCGCAAAAGCATGGGTATCGCCCCGCAGCAGTCAGGCGGAGCCTCCACCGGCCCTGGGTTCGGTCAGTTCCGGCAAGCGTTGCAGTCCGGCTCTGCGCTCCGCGGTCTGCGCATCCCTCCAGAGCCGGAAGGCCTGCAACTCATCCGACCACTTGCGCATCACCCAGGTGAGTACGGCCAGGTCATCGACCAGGCCAAGCCCCGGCAGCCAGTCAGGGATGGCGTCGATGGGCGAGAGGAAATAAAGCAAGCCGGCGACCACGGCCACCAGGGCTTGTGGACTTATCGCCCGGTACTCGCCACGCCACCAGGCGACGCAAAGGGCCTGAAACAGGCTCAGGTCTTCGCGCAACCCCTTCAGCAAGCCCCGCTTCGAGGATGATTTGCGTGCCACGGCAAGCAGCAGGGCGGGAATCTTGCCGTGTCTGATCAAACGCTGCGCGAGAGGGAAGTAGCGCAGGAAATTCCAGGGAGCTTTCATCTCGAATTCCTGTAGCCAGCGTCATTGCTGGCATTGAAAAGGTTATCCACCGAAGCTGTGGATAAACCTGTTTACAGATTATGGATGACTGCCGCAAACGCCCTATCCATGGGCTCCCACAACGGATCGACGTTTTTTTGTCCAGCTCATCAAATCATTCAAAATCAATGAGTTATGCAAGAGCACAGGACATTGCTGGGGAAGATTGAGAAGCGGGCAAGATACTATTCCCAATGTGCATAACCCATAGGAAGTCAATGCTTTTCACAAGCATTTTGACTGGCAGATGCACGGGGCGTTCGACCTGAAGGCGACTATAGCCCGCCTTGGTCGAAGGGCTGATCGTTGCGAACAGCCCTCATGACGCAGCGTTATTGCAGGCTAAGCTTGCTGCGATTCTTTTCCAGCGTGGAAGCACCGATGCCTTTGACTTCCAGCAGCTCGTCCAGCGAATTGAACGGGCCATGCTCCTCGCGATAAGCCACGATGGCCTGGGCTTTGGTCGCGCCGATGCCCTTCAGCTCGCGGTTGAGCGTTTCCGCATCGGCCGTATTGAGATTTACCGTTACCGCTTGGGCGACTGCCGCGGCAGGCGCATCGACGGAGCTGGATGGGGGAGCGGCATGGCTGGAGAGGGAGGCACTGGCAAGCAATGCGAAAGCCACAGAGGCAAGAAAAGCCTTGGTCATGTTCATGTCCTTATGAAGTCGAGATGAGCCGCGGGACTTCCTGCTCCGCGTTCAGTCAATTTAACCACCAGCAGTCCGATGTCAAAAACGAGGCCGCATTTTTGCGAACCTCGTCAACTTTCATCACCGCATGGCGTTGAACAGGTTGAGGCTGCTGATCTTCACGTAGCTCTGCTGCGCCGCCTCGAGAATGATGGTCTGGAACGAGAGTCGCGACAGCGCCTCGGCATAATCCAGTTCGCGCAGGTCGGCCTGCACCGATTTGTTCACCAGCGCCACGTCTTCGTTGTCGGTCAGGGTGGTTTCGATCACGTTCCGCCGCGCGCCGATATTGCCACGCGCGGCATCGACGCTGACCATGCCATGGTCGAGGTTGGTCAGGCTCACCGCCACCGCATCGCGAATGTCGGCATTGCTGGAAGCCGGGTCTTCCAGGGTCATGCGCAGGTTGGCAATGGTGCTCAGGATGCCCTGCTTCTGCGCCGAGGAGTCCAGGGTGATTTCTACCGACTCCCCACCGGTCGGCATGCCATCGAACTTGATCATCACGCCGCGGAAGATCAGCTCGTCGGCGGTTTCCCCGTCTCCATCGACCGAGCCCGAGGCGAGCACCTGACCCGGAATGGCGTAAGGATCGGCAAAATCCGCCGGTGGATTATCCAGAGCGTAGACGACGTACTCGGTCTCGGAAGTGAAGTGCACGCCCACACCCGCCGCCGGAAACGCCGGGTTGCCCGCGACAGCGACCTCGTCCTGCACCAGGGGAGCGGAAACGCTCAATGTCGAACCGGGCGCGGCCGCCGAGCTATCGACTGCGCTCCTGTAGCGCCCCGCATTGGTGACGTTCTCGAACACCGCCTTGCCGCTGTCGCTGATGGCGATGCTCAGCGAACTGGCGATCTGCAGCTTGCGCTGCCCTTCGTCGCCCTGGTAGCTGTAGCTGCCGTCGGCGGCGCGCACGAAGGGCTGCGTCTTGCCCTGGAAGCCGGAGAACAGGTACTCGCCACGCGCATTGCGGGTATTCATCAGCGACAGCAGCTCCTCCTCGCGCTCGCGCAGCTCGGCGGCGATGGACTGGCGGTCCTCGGCAGAGAGAGAACCGTTGCCAGCACGCAGGGCCAGTTCGCGCACGCGCAGCAGCACGGTGTTCACCGAGTTGAGCGTCGACTCTTCCTGGACCAGGCTGCTGTCCGCCGCCGTCAGGTTGGCGTTGTACTGGCTCAGCACGTTCTGCTGCTGCTCCAGCTGCAACAGGCGCACCGAGGCGACCGGGTCGTCGGCCGGCGTGAGGATGCGGTTGCCGGTGCTGATCTGCTCCTGGGTGCGCGTGACGTTGGCATAGTTGCGCTGCAGTCCGGTGACGCCGTTGTTGAAGGCTTGCAAGGTCGAGATGCGCATGGACGGGCCTGTTACCTGAAGGAGCTGATCAATGTATCGAACAAAGAGCGGGCAACTTGAATGATCTGGGCCGAGGCGTTGTAGTACTGCTCGAACTTGATCAGGTTGGCCGCTTCTTCGTCGAGGTTGACCGCCGATAACGAATCACGGTTGTCGGTGGCCTGTTTGAGGATGGAACCGGTCGCTTCGCTGTCCATTCGCGCCTGCGCCGTCAGGGTACCGACCCGTTCGACCAGCTCACCGTAGCCGTCGGTGAAGCTGAAGCCCGATCCGGCGACGGAGCCGTCGACGCCGACGGTCTGCTTGCTCTGCAGATCGGCCAGCTTCAACGCATTGCGGTTGTCCGATACACCGCTCTGGTTGAAGGTGAGCGAGAAGCTGTCGTCCGTCTGTGGCCGTCCGCTGACGCTGAAATCGAACCGATAGGTCTCTCCCGAGGCGCCCGTATAGGCCAGCCGCACGGTGTTGCTGTTGCCGGACTGGAGCGTCGGAGCCGCGGTCAGCGGATTGCCTTTTTCATCCACATAAGACCAGCCGGCAGGCAAAGAGCCCGCATCGGTCAGGGTATAGGTGCCGTTGGCGTTGACGTTCGCCGTCAGGTTCAACCCGCTGCCGAAGGCCGTATTGAGCTCGGCAAGGTCGATGGGCGAAGGCGCGGCCACCATGTCCGGCTGGCTGATCGCGCCGGTACCGGCGTTCTGCAGGTCGCTCCCGGCACGCACCGGCGACGCGAAGGCGAGCTGGTCGGCCTGGTCGAGCACGGCGCTGATGTCCGTGGCGCCGCGACGCGTGGGTTGCAGGGTGAACTTGTCGCCGGCCGCCGGTGCCGGCGTCCCCGGTACGATCTGGAAGCCCTGGTCGCGGCCGCTCCTGTCGGTGATGGTCAGGGTGCCGTCCGCGGCGGTGGTGACCGTCATCGGCTGGTTGTCACTCAAGCGCCGGACCTTGTAGTTGGTGCCGTCATACTCCATCAGGTAGTCGCTGGTGGTCAGCACGCTGGTGTCGGTGATGTTCAGTGCCGGCTGTGCGTTGCCGCTGTTGCCGGAGTAGGCGTTGACCCGGAGCTTGGCCAGCGCCGGATCGTTGTAGTCGCCGAACAGCGCAGCCCCCACCTGGCCTTTCAGGTCCAGGCCCTGCCCCAGCTGGCTGTTGATCTGGTCGCTGACCGCCAGCGCCAGCCGTCCCAGCGAGTTCATGGTCGAATCCAGCACTTCCTCGCGATAACGGATCAGGCCGCCCAGCTCGCCGCCGGTGATCTGCGAGGTGATGCCCTGCCGCGAGCCGCCACTGATGAACTGCACCTCGTGGCGATTGGGATCGCCCTGCCCCGGCACCACTTCCAGGCGCGCCACGCTGCTGCCCACCACCAGCGGCTGGCCGCTGCCGATGAAGATGTTGAAGCTGCTGTCGTCCTGCGGCACCACGGTCACGCCGATATAGGTGGAAAGCTGGCGTACGGCCTCGTCGCGGGCATCGAGCAGGTCGTTCGGCTGCTTGCCGTTGGCGGCAGCGACGGCGATCGCCTCGTTCAGGCTGCCGATGCTGCCAGCCAGCCGGTTGACCTGGTCGGTGACCGCGGCCATCTGCTTGTTGGTGAAGCTGTTCTGCTCGGAAAGCCGGTCGTAGACGGTGTTGAAGCGCCGCGCCAGCCCCTCGGCTTCCGCCAGCACCAGTTGCCGCGCGGGAATGTTGGCGGGGTCCTCGGCGGCGGTCTGCAGCGCGGAGAAGAAGCTCTGCAGCGAAGGTGTGATACCGGTCGTGCTGCCAGCCAGCAGCGAGTCGAGCTGGTCGATCTGGCTCTTGTAGGCCGCGACGTCGCTATACAGCGAGGTGCTGCTGCGCAACTGGCTGGTGAGGAACTCGCTGTAGGTCCGGCGCACGTCCACCAGCGTGGTACCGGAGCCGATATAGCCGGCGCCGCTGAACTGCGCCGAACGGGTCGCCTGGGATGCGTCCTGGCGGCTGTAACCCGGGGTGTTGACGTTGGTGATGTTGTGGCCGGTGATGGACAGCTGGGTCTTGCTGGCAGCGAGGCCGGACAGGCCAATGTTCAATAGGTCAGCCATGATTTAGCCTCTGGTCCGCATGGCGGGCGCCGCACTCGCGTCGGCGACGGTCTGGTAAGTCTGCATCTTGCGTGCGATCTGGTTGATCTTGCGCGCGTACTGCGGGTCGGTGGCGTATCCGGCCTTCTGCAGTTCCTTGACGAAGCGCTCGGAATCGCCGGTGTTGCTCGCCACCTGGATGGCGGTGCGGTAGCGATCGTTGTTTTCCAGCAGGGTGACGTAATCGTTGAAGCTGTGCTCGAACGAGTCATAGGCGCGGAAGCCCGCCTTCTCGCGGGTGGCCTTGCCATTGACGTATTCGGTGGTCGTCACGGTCGCCGATGCGCCCTTCCAGCCGGTGGACTTGATGCCGAACAGGTTGTGGCTGTTGCTGCCATCCTTCTGGCGGATCATGGATTTGCCCCAGCCGGTTTCCAACGCGGCCTGGGCGACCAGAAAGCGCGGCTCGACACCCAGGCGCTGCGCGGCCTTCTCGGCCATCGGCAGCATGGTGGCGATGAATTCTTCCGGCGAGCTGAAGCGGGTCTTGCTCGGTGCCCTGGCGGTATCGACCTCGACGCCGTTGACGGTCAACGGCTTGTCCTGCGGCGCGGCGAAGGCGGTGGCGGGCTGCCAGTCGAGGTTTACCAGCGGCTGTGGCGTATCGGTGCCGCGTGCCGGATCGGTCGCCGAGACGTTCGCCAGCTGCCGCTCGCTCGCCCGGCCCGGCAGCGCCAGGCGCCGCTGGTTGAGCAAGCGCGAATCGTCGCGCACGGACTCGACGGCCGCCGCCGGCTTGCTCGGCCAGGCCGCGCCTCGGTCTGGGCGACCTGCGCGAACGGATTGCTGCGCGTGACCGCCTCGGTCTGCTTGCTCAACTGGCGCACCAGCACGTCGGCCAGACCGATGCCGCCGCCCTCCTTCGACAGGCTGACCGACAGCTGCTGGTCGTACATGTCCTGATACTGCTTGCTGGCCTGGCTGTTGAGCGGGTTGTCCTTGGCCAGGACCTCGGTAGCCGAGCGCATCGACTTGAGCATCTCGTTGAGAAACAGCGACTCGAATTCCTGCGCGACCTTGCGCACGTTCTCTTCGCCGTCCCGGTCCTTGCCCACCTTCAATTGATTGAGGCGATTGAGGTCGGTGTAGCTGCCGCTGTCGAGGGCGCGTCTGCCGCTGGCGAGGCGATTGTCCATGCGTTGCCCTTAGATCACGATCAGGTCGGCTTGCAACGCGCCGGCCTGCTTGAGCGCTTCGAGGATGGCCATCAGGTCGCTGGGGGCAGCGCCCACCTGATTCACCGCCCGGACGATCTCGTCCAGCGTGGTGCCGGGGCCGAACTTGAACATCGGCTTGGCTTCCTGTTCGGCCTTGACCTTGGAGTTGGGGACGACCACGGTCTGGCCACCGGAGAAGGCTTCCGGCTGGCTGACCTGCGGGTCCTCGGTAATGGTCACGGTCAGGCTGCCGTGGGTAACCGCGGCCGGCTGCACGCGCACGTTCTGGCCGATGACGATGGTGCCGGTGCGCGAGTTGATGATGACCTTGGCCACCGCCTGGCCGACCTCGACCTCGAGGTTCTCCAGGATCGACAGGTAGTCCACCCGCTGGTTCGGGTCCAGCGGTGCGCTCACGCTGATCGAGCCACCATCGAGCGCCTGCGCCACACCCGGACCGAGCAGTTCGTTGATCTGGTCGACGATGTTCTTCGCCGTGGTGAAGTCAGGGCGATTGAGGTTCAGCGTCAGCGTGTTGCCCTGGTTGAAGCCGCTCGGCACCGGCCGCTCGACGGTCGCGCCGCCGGGGATGCGCCCGGCCGACGGCGAATTGACGGTTATCCGCGAACCGTCCGCGCCACCGGCATCGAAGCCGCCGACCACCAGGTTGCCCTGGGCGATGGCGTAGACGTTGCCATCGATCCCCTTGAGCGGCGCCATCAGCAGGCTGCCGCCGCGCAGACTCTTGGCGTTGCCGATCGAGGAAACCGTGATATCGATGGTCTGGCCCGGCTTGGCGAAGGGCGGCAGCTCGGCATGGATGGACACCGCGGCGACGTTCTTCAGCTGGATGTTGCCGCCGGACGGCACCTTGATGCCGAACTGCGCCAGCATGTTGTTGAAGGTCTGCACGGTGAATGGCGTCTGCGTGGTCTGGTCGCCACTGCCGTTGAGGCCCACCACCAGCCCGTAGCCGATCAACTGGTTGGCGCGCACGCCGTGGATGGTCGCCACGTCCTTGAGTCGCTCGGCCTGGGCGTTCGCGCAGAGGAACAGCAACCCGGTGAGCAGAAGCATTTTCTTCAGCATGCCATCGGCTCCGATCAGAACGGCCACAGCGGGCTCATGAAGAAGCGGTCCAGCCAGCCCGGCTGGCTGGCGTCGGCGAAGGCGCCGGTGCCCGAATAGGTGATGCGCGCATCGGCGATGCGGGTCGATGACACGGTGTTGTCGGTGGCGATATCGTCCTGGCGCACCAGGCCGGCGATGCGCACCAGTTCGTCGCCGGTGTTGAGCGTCATCCACTTCTCGCCGCGCACGGCGAGAATGCCATTGGGCAGCACTTCGGAAACGGTCACGGTGATCGAACCGGACAGGCTGTTGCTCTGCCCCGCCTGGCCGGAGCCGGAGGTGTCGCGCGAGGCGTCGTACTCGGCCCCGAGGCTCATGGAATTGCCGGTCAGCGGATTGGCCATCGAAACAGCACCGCCGAACAACGAGCCGAGGCCGATATTCGCGCTACTGTCCTTCGACAGTTTGGAGCTCGCGTTCTTGCTGGCCTGGGTACGCTCGTTCAGCGTGATGGTGATGATGTCGCCAACCCGGTAGGCCTTGCGGTCGTCGTAGAGATAGTTCTCGAAACCCGCCTGGTAGATCGCGCCGTTGTTCTGTGCGGCTGGCAGCGGCGTACGCGGCAGTACCGGCGCATAGTAGGGATCGTTCGGCTTGGGTGCGGGGGCGACGCACCCGGCCAGCACGAAGGCGGACGACAGCGAGACAACGATCAACAAGCGGCTCATAGACACCTCAAGCCCTGACAGGCCATCGAAACGACTGCGGGCGCGGCCAATGCCTGCCCGTATACAACGGCTAACGGTCAACGCCCGATCAGAGCTGCTGCGTGACGAACGACAGCATCTGGTCGGCGGTGGAAATCACCTTGGAATTCATCTCGTAGGCGCGCTGGGTGGTGATCATGTTGACCAGTTCCTCGACGACGCTGACGTTGGAGTTCTCCAGGGTATTCTGCAATACGGTACCCAATCCGTTCAGGCCCGGCGTGCTGACCTGCGGGGCGCCGCTGGCGGCGGTTTCCAGGAACAGGTTGCTGCCCATGGCCTGCAGGCCGGCGGGGTTGATGAAGTCGGCGGTCTGGATGTTGCCGATGATCTGCGGCTGGGCATTGCCCAGCGTGGTGACCGACACGGTGCCGTCTTCGCCGACGGTGAAGGTCTGGGTCTCCGGCGGCACGACGATGGCCGGCTCCAGCGCATAGCCATTGGCGGTGACCAGCTGGCCGTCGGAACTCAGGTGGAAGCTGCCGTCGCGGGTGTAGGACACCGTGCCATCGGGCAGCAGCACCTGGAAGAAGCCACGGCCATTGATGGCCATGTCCAGCGGTTGCTCGGTGGTCTGCAGGCTACCGGTGGTGAAGATCTTCTGGGTACCGGTCACGCGCACGCCGGTGCCCAGCTGCAGGCCGGACGGCAGTTCGCTGTCCTGGCTGGACTGGCCGCCGGGCTGGCGGCGGATCTGGTACAGCAGGTCCTGGAATTCCGCGCGATCGCGCTTGAAGCCGGTGGTGGAGACGTTGGCCAGGTTGTTGGAAATGGTCGTCAGGTTCATGTCCTGGGCGGACAAACCGGTCTTGCTGACCCAAAGTGCTGGAAGCATGTGCTTTCTCCTCGTGCGCCGGCCAGGCGCTACGCGCTGGTGTTAGCTGAGTTGCAGTACGCGAGCCATGGCAGCCGCGTCGTCTTCGGCGGTGCGCATCATCTTCACGTGCAGTTCGAACTGGCGGGACAGCGCCAGCATGGACGTCATCTCGGCAACGGCATTGACGTTGCTCGCCTCGAGAAACCCGGAGGTGACCCGTACGTTGGCATCCGCCTCGAGAGGCTGCCCGCCCTTCATGCGGATCAGGCCGTCGGTGCCCTTCTCCAACTGCTGCGGATCGGGGTTGACCAGCTTGAGCCGATCCACCGTGACCACGATGTTCGGGTCCTCGCCCAGGGCGCGAATGCTGATGGTGCCATCCTGGCCGATGTCCACCTTTTCCTCCGGCGGAATGGCGATCGGCCCGCCGTTGCCGAATACCGGCATGCCATCGGCGGTGCGCAGCATGCCCAGCGCGTCGATGTTCAGGCTGCCGGTACGCACGTAGCTTCGCTGCCATCCGGCGCCTGCACTGCGATCCAGCCCTCGCCTTCCACGGCGACATCCAGATCCCGGCCGGTTTCCTGCAGCGCACCGGCGGTGAAATCGGTCCCCGGACGCTCCGACATCGCGTAGACGCGGGCCGGATAGCTGTCGCCGAACACCTGCATCGAACGCGCCTGCTCGAAATCCCGGCGAAAGCCCGTGGTGGAGAGGTTCGCCAGATTGTTGGCGTGCGCCTGCTGGGCCCGCGCATTCTGGCTGGCACCGGTCATGGCCACGTAGAGCATCTTGTCCATCGACATCTCCGAGACGCGAGATTGACACTTGCGATTCTGTTAATCACGAAAATGCAAGGCGCGTGCCACAGCCCAGAAAGAAACTCAAGCCACTGAAATAGAAAGGCTTTCCAAAAAAGAAGAAGGCCCTGGCGGGCCTTCTTTCACGAGAGCGGCGGAATACTGCCGTCGGCGGCAATGCGCTTGCCGCTCATGCTCAACGCAGGTTGATGATGGTCTGGGTGACCGCGCTTTCGGTTTCGATGGTCTTGGCGTTAGCCTGATAGTTGCGCTGGGCGACGATCAGGTTGACCAGTTGATCCGACAGCTCGACGTTGGAATCCTCCAGCGCCCCGGCCTGCAGCGCGCCCAGGGTGCCGGAACCCGGGGTACCGATCACCGGTTCGCCGGACTCGAATGACTGCACCCACTGGCTCTTGCCCACCGGAGTCAGCCCCTGCACGTTGGCGAAGTTGGCGAGGATGATCTGCCCCTGCACCTTGGACTGGCCGTTGGTGTAGCGCGCGAAGATCACGCCGGTATCGTCGATTTCCAGCCCCGCCAGTTCGCCGGTGGTGTAACCGTCCTGGGCCACGCTGTTGACGGCGAAGGAACTGGCGAACTGGGACGACTTGGCGAAGTCCATGACGATCCCGCCCGGGTTGGCCAGGGCGCCATTGGCCGACCAGGTCGCCGGGGTGCCGCCATCGGAAATCGCCGGAATCCACCCCCCGGTGGGCGGCGTGCCGGTAGCGGAGTTCAGCGTCACCTTCAGGTCGGGCGAAACGCTGAACGGCGACGCGCTGGCATTGCTGATGCCGGTAAGCGCGCCGGACGAATTGAAGGTCAGCCCCATCACGTAGGGCTGCGGCGGCTCCTGCGCGGGATTGGCAGGATTGCGGCCGTCGATCAGCACCTTCATGTCCCAGGTATTGGCGCCGGTCTTGACGAAGTATTGCGTCATGACGTGGGCGTTGCCCTGCGAATCGTAGATATTCAGCGAGGTGGAGCTGTTATAGGTGGTCGGGTCGGCCGGATTGAAGGTGGCGTTGGCCGCCGCGCGTGCGGCGCTCAGCACCGCCGCATCGCTGGCGGCCAGATTCCCGGCAGCGGCGGCGGCGGTCTCGGCAAGCGGGGTCGCGAAGGCGGTTGCTGCGGCGATCTCTTCGTCGGTCGGATTGGCAGGGTCGGCAACGCCATTGGCCGGGTTCGCGTAATAGGCGGCCATCTGTGTAGCGAGCGTGCTGTTGTATTCCGGCGTATAGGCCGTCTGGTAGGCATCATCGACGATGGCGTCATAAGCCGACTGCCAGGTAACCGGCGACTTCAGCGTCGAGTTCAGGTTGAACGCGGTATTGATGGTACTGGTCGCCTTCGGCGCCTGGTTGGTGGTCTGGATCTGCAGATCGCCCACCACACCGTTCTGCAGGTTACCGTTGCCGTCCACCGGGAAGCCCTGCAGCTTGTAGCCGAAGTTATCGACCAGAAAGCCTTCGCGGTCGGTGCCGAAGTAACCGGCGCGGGTATAGCTCACTGCACCGTTGTTGCTGACCTGGAAGAAGCCGTTGCCATTGATCGCCAGGTCCAGCGCGTTCTGCGTGTAGTTGATGTTGCCCTGGTTGAACTGCTGGGAGATGTTGGACATCAGCACACCGCTACCTGCGGGTTCTTGCCGGTGCCCAGCACGGACGCCGCGTAGACGTCGGAAAACTCCGCACGCGACTGTTTGAAGCCGACCGTACCGGCGTTGGCGATGTTGTTGCCGGTTACGTTGAGATCCTTGCTCGCGGCGCGCAGGCCGCTGAGACCGATATTGAACGACATGAATGCTCCTTCGCCGGAACTGCCGGCAGTTACGGTCGAGAGTTACTGGCCGATGACCTGGACACTGGAAAGCGGAACGCTGCCGAGCCCGGCAAGATTGAGCAGCAGCTCGCTGCCACCCAGGGTCACGCTGTCGACGTTCGCCGGCAGCAGCGTGTAAAGCCCCTTGGTTTCGCCGTCGTAGGTGGCCTGCGCTTCGAACTTGTAGGTGCCGGGCGCAAGGTATTGCCGCTGGAATCCTTGCCATCCCACATGAACGAGACGTTGCCGGCCTCTTGCTGCCCCAGGTTGACCCGGCTGACCACCGCGCCGGTATCGTCGTAGACGTTGACGTAGACGTTGTTGCTGCTCACCGGCAGCACCAGGCTGGCCTTGAAGGTCTCGCTGGTATCCACCACCGCCTTGTCGGTCGGCACGATCACCTTGCGCCCGACCAGCGAGGAGGCCTGCAGCGCCTGCGAGGACTGGTAGCCGGAGAGAATGCTTTCCATGCTGGTGTTCAGCTTCTCGACGCCTTCCACCGTACTGAACTGCGCCAGCTGGGCGATGAATTCGCCGTTTTCCTGGGGTTCCAGCGGGTTCTGGTTGTTCAGCTGGGCCACCAGCAGCTCGAGGAATTCGTTCTTGCCGAGGTCGTTGCCCTTGACCTCGCGATCCTCGCCGAACTGATATTGATCGAGTATCGAGCTGGTGCCGCCGACGCCGCTTGTAGTGCTCATGCGTATGCTCTCGTAGGAATCACTGACCCAGCGTCAGGACTTTCTGCAACATGGTCTTGGCCGTGTTCATCAGCTCGGCGTTGGTCTGGAACGCGCGGCTGGCGGAGATCATGTCGGCCATCTCCTCCACCACGTTGACGTTCGGATAGTGGACGTAGCCGTTCTCGTCGGCGGCCGGATGATTCGGCTCGTAACGCGCCTGCAGTTCGCTCTGGTCCTCGACCACACCCAATACCTGCACGCCCACCCCGGCCTCGTCCTGCCCGGCGAACAGCGACTCGTTGGGCTGGCCGTTGGCCTGCTGGTACACGGTGGCGAACACCGGATGGCGGGCGCGGTAGGTCTGGTCGACGCTGGAGGAGACCGTTTCGGCGTTGGCGATGTTGCTGGAAATGGTGTTCAGCCGAGTGCTCTGGGCGCTCATGCCGCTACCGGCAATGTTGAATACGCTGCTGAGAGACATCGATGGAAACTCCTTTATTCGCCGCGCAGGGCGCTCATCAGCCCCTTGAACTTGCTGTTGAGCAGGGTGAAGCTCGCCTGGAAGTCCACGGCGTTCTTCGCGTAGTTGGATTGCTCGATCTGCAGATCGACGGTGTTCTGGTCCAGGGACGGATGGGTCGGGGTACGAAAGCGCAGCGAGGCATCGGCAATCTCCAATCCCTCGGCGGCAATATGCTTGTCGCTGGTCCGGGTGACGCCGAAGCCGCCCTGGCTCTTCGCCGACTGCTCGGCGAGCACGCTGCCGAAGTCGAGATCACGGGCCTTGTAGTTGGGCGTATCGGCATTGGCGATGTTGTTCGCCAGCACTTCGGCACGCTGCGAGCGGAAACCGAGCGCCTTCTCGTGAATGCCCAACGCCTTGTCGAAACTGATGCTCATGAATCTGGCCCTCTGCCGGATACAAGTCTGCTTGCGCACACCCCAGCAAAGCCCATGCCATAGAACACAAGCCATTGATTTAAAAGGATTTATCGATACACGTGCAATTCACTGGCGTCAAAAGCGGCAAGACTTTTCCGCCGTTTTGCCGCAACCGCCATCTTGCATGACGGTTTTCTGCCGCCTTATTTCGCCTTGTAGATGATGCCCGGGCTGCACTGGACCATCTGGTACAGCTCCGGCAGCCCGTTGAGCGCCTCCGAGGCGCCGAGGAACAAATAACCGCCCGGACGCAGGGTCGCATGGATGCGCTTGAGGATGTCCTTCTTCACATCGGCGGAAAAATAGATCAGCACATTGCGGCAGAACACGATGTCGAACTTGCCCAGGGCGACGTAACTGTCCAGCAGGTTCTGGACCTTGAACTCGACACGCGTGCGAATGGCCGGCTTCACCGCCCAGCGCCCGGGCGCCTTGAGGTCGAAGTAACGCTGCAGGCGCTCGGTGGAAAGCCCACGAGCAATCGCCAGACTGTCGTACTCGGCCGCCTTGCAGGCAGCCAGCATCGCGCCCGACAGCTCGGTGGCCACGATCTGTATGCCGGTCTTCGGCTGGCTGGGATTGGCACGCTCGTACTCGTCGATCGCCATCGACAGCGAATAGGCTCCTGCCCCGAGGAACAGGCCGCCGACCAGATGCGCAGGCGCTGACCGGAACCGGACTTGAGCATTTCCGGCAGGACCCGGCTCTTGAGCACTTCGAACGGGTAGGTATCGCGAAACCACAGCGTCTCGTTGGTGGTCATCGCATCGACGACCTGCTCGCGCAGGCCGCTGCGTGGCTGCGCCTGGATCCTGCGGACCAGTTCGCCCAGCGTCTTGATACCCTGCTGCTCCATCAGCTTGTTCAGCCGGCTGGACACCAGATACTGCTTGTTGCTGCCAAGCAGAATGCCGCACGTCTTCTCTAGAAATACCCGGAACTGCTCGAAATCCAGATCAACTGACACTAATAAAGCCCACCATCAAAGCCATGAGAGGACTAGCCTCAGTTTGCATCCGCCTTTCGAATCCGCTCGACCACCCGAGCCGCGAGATCGTCGGGCTGGAACTTGGCGAGGAAATCGTCCGCCCCCACACGCTTCACCATGTTCTGGTTGAACACACCGGAAAGCGAAGTATGCAAGAGAACATGCATATCCTGCATACGCGAATCCTGACGCACCTCAGTAGTCAGGGTATAGCCATCCATTTCCGGCATTTCAATATCGGAGACCATCATCAGGAATTCCTCCGCCGGCCGCTTGCCATCGTCGGCCATCCGCTTCAGATAATCGAGCGCCTCGCGACCATCGTTCAGCGTGACGACCTCCACCCCGATATTTTCCAGGCAGCGGACGATCTGCTTGCGCGCCACGGAGGAATCGTCGACGACCAGCACCCGGCAGGAAAGCGCCCTGGCCTGGGTCTCGGCATCCACGACGCTCGGCGAAACCTGCTCGGAGGTCGGCGTGGCTTCCGCCAGGACCTTCTCGACATCGATGATTTCCACCAGGCGGTTATCCACGTGGGTCACCGCCGTCAGGTAATGGTCACGCCCGGCGCCCTTGGGCGGAGGAAGGATTTCCTCCCAGTTCATGTTCACGATCCGCTCCACCGAACGCACCAGAAAGCCCAGCGTCCGGTTGTTGTACTCGGTGATGACCGCAAAGCTGTTCTGCAGATCCGCCAACGCCGGCTTGCCCGTCGCGAGGGACAGGTCGAGAATCGGCAGCGTGTTGCCACGGATGCTGGCCACTCCACGCACCACCCTTCCGGACTTGGGCATGATCGTCAGGCGCGGGCACTGCAATACTTCCTTCACCTTGAACACGTTGATGCCATAAAGCTGCTCGCCTTCCAAACGAAACAGCAACAGCTCCAGACGGTTCTGCCCCACCAATTGGGTACGCTGGTTAACCGAATCCAGTACACCGGCCATGCCAGTTTTCCTCTCTGCCTGCAGATTGCGCGGGACCGAACGCCGAAGTGCGGCACGCCCCTTGCTTTGGTTGGGGCATGAACGCCCATATGACTAATTTCCGACGCGATCGCCAAACGCTGTGCAGATACCTGCTGCTACCCTTGCTTTGCGTGATGGGTCAACTGGCCCATGCGGCAACCATGTCACATCCTGAGCAACTTATCGACGCGACCCAACAGTTTCTTGAGCAGGCGGTTGCCGACTATTTGCGACGCGGCGACATACAGGCCCGTCACGAAATCATCGTCAACCGCCTGGACCCCAGGCTGCGCCTGGCACAATGCGACCAGCCGCTCGACGCCAAGCTCGGCACCGCCGCCCAACCCATCGGACGCGTCACCGTACGCATAAGTTGCGAAGGAAGCAGCCCCTGGTCCGTATTCGTCCCGGCACAGGTTCGCCTCTATCGACCGGTAATCGTCGCCAATCGCTCACTGCTGCGCGACAGCCTGCTCAGCGAGGCCGACGTAAGCCTGGCCGAGCGCGACGTCTCCAACCTCACCCAGGGATACCTGACGCGCATGGACGAAGTGCTCGGCAACAAGCTGACCCGGCCAGTGCAACCGGACCAGGTGATCGCACCGAACCAGCTGGAGCTTGCCGAAGTGGTACGCAAGGGCGACCAGGTAGTGATCACCGCTCGAAGCGGCACGATAAATGTCCGCATGCCCGGGGAAGCGATGGCGGACGGTGCGCCCGGCAAGCAGATTCCGGTGAAGAACCAGCGCTCCGGACGCGTCGTGAAAGCGCGGGTCACCGGCCCCGGCCATGTCGAGGTCGCGATGTGATGATCATGGCGATCAGCCACCGGCACATGAGCACTTTTTCATGTGTAGCGCCCGAAAAAACGCTAAAGTTTCGTCCACTGTTGCCGAACACATGGCAAGCGTCCTGATTCTTTCGAGGTTTGCATCATGGTCATCGACTTCAATCGGCCTAACAGCACAGCCGCTGCCCCCAGCGGGCGCGGTGCCGTTCAAGGCAACGAGCGCACGAACAGCCCCCTGCCCGGAGCGGCCGGCGATGCGCCCAAAACCAGCAACACCAGCGCCAGCACCGGCGATACGGTACAACTGAGCCAGAGGCCCAGCGCCTGCAGCAGGCAGCCGACAAGCTGAACGAACAACCCGCCGTCGATCAGGAGCGTGTAGCCAAGCTCCGGCAAGCGATTGCCGACGGCTCCTATCAGGTCGACAGCCAGCGCGTCGCCACCAAGTTGCTCGCCTTCGAGACGCAGCGCTGAACCTGAACGAACCACAGACGCGAGCACATCCAAGAGCCCGAAATGCAAGACACGACCCTGCTTGACCAGCTTACCGACGATATCGGCATAGCCGGCCAGTTGCTTGAGCTCACCGATCAGGAGTTTACCGCCCTGAGCGAACGCGACCTCGCGGGTCTGGAAAGCATTCTGGCGAAGAAGCAGCCGCTGCTGGCCCTGCTCGGCCAGCACAGCAGCCAGCGCAGCCAGTGGCTGATCGGGCAACAGCTGAGTGCCGACCGGGCCGGCCTGGAAGCACTGGCCGCCCGCTCGGAAAAAGGCGCCGCGATCCTCGAACAGGCCCAGCTTCTCGAAGCCACTCTCGAAGCCTGCCGCAGCGCGAACGAGCGCAACGGCCGCCTCATCCGCGCCAACCAGAGCGCCGTAGGCGACATGCTGGGCATCCTTCAGGGCAAGAACGAAACCCCCAGCCTCTATGACAACCGCGGCGGAGCCGCCAAGGTCACCAAACAGCGCCCCTTGAGCCAGGCCTGACCCTGCCCGACTGAGGACGGATCGCGATGGTGATGCGCCGGAGAGTATCGGAACGTGTCTAACCCATTCTTCGACGAGGAAGGCCCACAGCCACCCAAGCTGTTGACGGTGCCGCTCGAGATATATGCCAACCTGCGGCCGCTTCTGGACAACCACACCCCGCTGATCATTCGGTTTCACGAGCGCAACCAGCGCTACCAGAGCTTCCTGGTGGAGTTGAACCGCGAAAAAGGCTGGATCGCCCTCGACGAATTGATTCCCACCGACGGCGAGCGGCTGCTCCTGCAGGGCGAGCCCTTTCAGGTGGAAGGGTTCTACGAAGGCGTTCGCATAGCCTGGACAAACGACCAGCCAGCCCACCTGGATGAGCCGGATGGAGCCCGCTGCTACTGGATACCGACGCCCGCCGAGCTGATCTATCATCAGCGCCGCAACGCATACCGGGCCCAGTTCAAGGAGATGATCGCGGTGGCCGTGCTCGGCGGCGCCTCGTTGCGCAAACCGCTCGAGGGCAAGCTGCTCGACATCTCGGCCACAGGCTGCAGGCTGAGCATCAAGGGCGATCAGCAGAGTTGCCTGCAGACCGGCCAAGTCTACGAACTGTCCACGAAGCTTCCGATCGGCACGGTGCAGACCGCAGTAGAGCTGCGTCACCTGGTCATCGACGAAAAGCTCAATACGACCTTCTGCGGCCTGCGCTTCCACCGTATCAGCGGGCCGACGCAACGCCAGATCGAACGGTTGGTCTACCAGCTGCAACGCGAAGCGCGCCGCGACGGCGCCGAAGCACCGTTCAGCTGAGACCTCACGGCTGCCGCAAGGGCGCTACGTGCACGAACGACGGCCCGGGTGCACAGCGGTAAAAACAGGATTCGACACCGCCTACGCAAACGGATCGAGCGCAGCGTGTGAAAACGGGCAGGCGGGATGCAGGGAGCGCTGGCGTCCCAGAGAGGGGTCGAACCTCCAACCTTCCCCTTAGGAGGGGGATGCTCTATCCGATTGAGCTACTGGGACATATTGCGCGGGCGCATGTTAACGAGCCGCGTGCGTTTTGTCATGCCCGCAGCCTGAAGTACCCAGCAAAAACGGCGTCATACGGGCCGCGGCTTTCCATACGAGCGCTCATCATCGTGGCATCGTCACGTCAATGCAAAATGCACGACAGCTGTACGGGCACTCGTGCAAAGCGCAATCCCGCGGTCATCCTGAAACAAACTATCTCATTGATTTAAAAGGATTTTTATATTCAATAAGGTTGGCACAGCACCTGCAGAAAAAGCTCACTTAGCAACGTGATGCGAAGGACAACGCCTCATGAACATGCCGGCTTATCTGCTCAGCGCAGGAATCCTGATTGCAGCTCTGGCTGCACTGCAGCACCCCACAATCGAAACGCGAACACCACAGCACAACCCGGCTTCCGGCATTCAATCCATCCAGCGACTCGACAGCGTACAGGGTGCACGGGTTCTTACACTCAGCGGCACCGAGATCAGCCCTTCCCAGCCTCAGCGCTGGGTCTTCTAAGGATTAGCGCGGATCGTTCCGCAAGGGAGATACAGCCATGTCTAAATTCGCATTGTCTTGCCTGCTGCTGGCAGCGATCTGCGGAGCAGGGATTTTCCTCGCACCGGCGGATTCCGGAATCCTGAACTCGCTCAGCAAAGGGGGGCTGGCAGTTTTTGGCATGCTTTTCGTCGGCGCCCTGCTGATCGGCCGTCGCATCAAGTTCGACCCCGTATTGCGCTGACCCTTCCTTGGCGCCCTGCCGCATTCGAGCCCCCGCCATTCAGGGCGTCAATTGCTGTCACAGCGGCACTGCATCACAGTAAAGGCACTTTGATACTACAACGCCTTTACTAATCACCAAATCGTCGTACAATTGGCGCCATCAACCCGTCTCATATTTTTTATCGTCTGACGGAACAGCATGTGCTGTTGGTTGTCAGACCGGTGACACCCCGGCAATACGCCAGCACGCCCACCTGACTAACCGGTTTACTATGCGCCCTATGAAACAGGCAGTTTACTCCAGCCGCACGGCTGACAAATTCGTGGTTCGGCTCCCCGATGGCATGCGCGAGCGCATCGCCGACGTGGCTCGCAATCACCATCGCAGCATGAACTCGGAAATCATCGCCAGACTGGAACAGAGCCTGTTGCAGGAGGGCGCGCTCGATGACGACCTGAGCATGCGATTGGATAGCCCGGAATTATCGCTGCATGAGCGGGAACTGCTGCAGCGCTTCCGCCAGCTGACTCATCGCCAGCAGAACGCGCTGATTGCACTGATTGCGCAGGATGCGGAACTAGCCAAGGAAGACAGCTGATCACACCAACAAGAAAGCCGGCATCAAGCCGGCTTTCTTGTTTTCCATTGGCGATCAGCCGACGAAGTTGAGCAACACCCCCGCAGCGACGGCCGAGCCGATGACGCCCGCCACGTTCGGCCCCATGGCATGCATCAGCAGGAAGTTCTGCGGGTTCGCCTCCAGCCCCACCTTGTTCGATACCCGGGCAGCCATCGGCACCGCCGAAACTCCCGCGGAGCCGATCAGTGGGTTGATCTTGTTATGGCTGAAGCGATTCATCACCTTGGCCATGAAAATCCCCGCCGCAGTACCGCCGCAGAAGGCGACCATCCCCAGCAACAGGATCCCCAGCGTCTTCAACTGCAGGAAGGCCTCGGCCGAGAGCTTGGAGCCGACCGTCAGACCCAGCGCGATGGTGACGATGTTGATCAACGCATTACGCGAAGTATCGGCCAGGCGATCGACCACACCGCATTCGCGCAGCAGGTTACCGAACGCGAACATGCCCACCAGCGGCGCCGCATCCGGCAGCAGCAGGCCAACCAGCAGACAGAGCACCAGCGGGAAGACGATCTTTTCCACATGACTGACATGACGCAGCTGCGTCATCACGATGGCCCGCTCTTCGGGAGAGGTCATGGCGCGCATGATCGGCGGCTGGATCAGTGGGACCAGTGCCATGTAGGAGTATGCCGCCACCGCGATGGGGCCGAGCAGGTCCGGCGCGAGCTTGGAAGTCACGAAGATGGAGGTCGGGCCATCGGCGCCACCGATGATGGCGATCGAAGCCGCTTCACGCAGCGTGAACTCCATCCCGGGAATTCCAGTAGCCGTCAACGCCAACGCCCCGAGCAGGGTGGCGAAGATACCGAACTGCGCTGCCGCACCGAGCAGCAGGGTCTTCGGGTTGGCGAGCATCGGCCCGAAATCCGTCATCGCCCCGACACCCATGAAGATCAGCAGCGGGAATACGCTGGTCGGCAGGCCTACCTCGTAGAACAGGTGCAGGATACCGGCCCCCTCGGCCATATTGGCCACGGGAATGTTCGCCAGGATGCCGCCAAAGCCGATCGGTATCAGCAATAGCGGCTCGAACCCCTTGCGGATCGCCAGGTAGATCAGCACCAGGCAGACGAGCATCATCAACGCCTGCCCTGGTTCCAGATGGTACAGACCGGTTCCCTGCCACAGCTTGAGCAACTTATCCATGCAACTCCCCTTAAGCGATGCTCAGCAGGCTGTCACCGACCGAAACCGCGTCGCCAACCTTGACGTTGACCGCCGCGACCGTCCCCGCCTTGAATGCGCGAATCTCGGTTTCCATCTTCATGGCTTCCAGGATCATCACCAGGTCGCCCTCTTGGACCAGTTGCCCGGGCTGTACCAATACCTTGAAGATATTGCCCGCCAGCGGCGCGGCCTGAGGCTCGCCAGCGCTGGGCGCCAGCGCCGCCCCGGCC
>NZ_AZSV01000023.1:0-54524 GCF_000582595.1 Pseudomonas sp. BAY1663 | reverse complement strand
CCAGGGACCCAATGATTAACAGTCATTTGCTCTACCGACTGAGCTATCGCGGAACAACGGTGCGTATCCTACTGTTTGGAAAGGAGAAGTCAACCCCTTCGAGCCTTTCCGGCAGCAGGTCCGCCAGGCGGGGCCGAGGCCCCGTTGGCGGCGGCGATCAGAGGACCTGGACGATGGCGTCGGTCACGTGGCCGATGTTGTTGTGGTTCAGCGCGGCGGCGCAGATGCGGCCGGTGGCGATGGCGTAGACGCCGAACTCGGCGCGCAGGCGCTCGACCTGTTCGGCGCTGAGGCCGGAGTAGGAGAACATGCCACGCTGGGCGGCGACGAAGCCGAAGTCCTGCTTGGCGCCCTTGGCCGCCAGTTGCTCGACCATGCTCAGGCGCATCTCGCGGATGCGATCGCGCATCTCGCCCAGCTCGGCTTCCCACAGGCGCGTAGTTCCGGGCTGTTGAGCACGCTGGAGACGATGATGGCGCCATGGGTCGGCGGGTTGGAGTAGTTGGTGCGAATCACGCGCTTGACCTGCGACAGCACGCGCGCCGACTCGTCGCGGTTCTGGGTGACCATCGACAGCGCGCCGACCCGCTCGCCGTACAGCGAGAAGGACTTGGAGAACGAGCTGGAGACGAAGAAGGTCATGCCCGATTCGGCGAACAGGCGCACCGCGGCGGCGTCTTGCTCGATGCCGTCGCCGAAACCCTGGTAGGCGATGTCGATGAACGGAACGTGGTCGCGCTCCCTGAGCACGTCGAGGATCTGCTTCCAGTCGTCCAGGGCCAGGTCGACGCCGGTGGGGTTGTGGCAGCAGGCGTGCAGCACGACGATGGAGCGCGCCGGCAGGTTGCGCAGGTCGGCGAGCATGCCGGCGCGGTCGATGCCGTGGCTGGCCGCGTCGTAGTAGCCGTAGTGGCGCACCGGGAAGCCGGCGGACTCGAACAGCGCGCGGTGGTTTTCCCAACTCGGGTTGCTGATGGCGACCACCGCATCGGGCAGCAGGCGCTTGAGGAAATCCGCGCCGACCTTGAGCGCGCCGGTACCGCCGAGCGCCTGGGCGGTGACGACGCGGCCCTCGGCGATCAGGCAGAGTCGTCGCCGAACAGCAGCTTCTGCACGGCGGCGTCGTAGGCGGCAATACCTTCGATCGGCAGGTAGCCGCGGGGCGCATGGGCGGCGAGGCGGGCCTGTTCGGCCTCGGCGACGGCGCGCAGCAGGGGAATGCGACCTTCTTCGTTGTAGTAGACACCGACCCCGAGGTTGACCTTGTTCGGCCGCGTGTCGGCGTTGAAGGCTTCAGTGAGGCCGAGGATGGGGTCGCGCGGCGCCATTTCGACAGCGGAGAACAAACTCATGGTGAGGGGGCTCGAAGGGAAGAGTGACAGATTCATCACCCCTCGCGTCGGCGCGCAGGGTGATGCGCAAACGGGGCGGTAGTATAGCGGTCATGCCTGTCGCCTGCGATATGCTAGTGCGGATTTATCGCGGGCTTCGTCGACTTCGCCGCGGGCGAAAATCCGGGGTTTCGCGCCTTTCAGAGGACCGATATGTCTCAGTTCGAACTGGTCACGCGTTTCAAGCCGGCCGGCGACCAGCCGGAGGCCATCCGGCAGATGATCGAGGGCATCGAGGCCGGGCTGTCGCACCAGACGCTGCTGGGCGTGACCGGCTCGGGCAAGACCTTCAGCATCGCCAACGTCATCGCCCACGTGCAGCGCCCGACGCTGGTGCTGGCGCCGAACAAGACCCTGGCGGCGCAGCTCTACGGCGAGTTCAAGGCGTTCTTCCCGCACAACGCGGTGGAGTATTTCGTCTCCTACTACGACTACTACCAGCCGGAAGCCTACGTGCCGTCGTCGGACACCTTCATCGAGAAGGATGCCTCGATCAACGACCACATCGAGCAGATGCGCCTGTCGGCGACCAAGGCGCTGCTGGAGCGCCCGGACGCGATCATCGTCACCACGGTGTCGTGCATCTACGGCCTGGGCGATCCGCAGTCCTACCTGAAGATGGTGCTGCACATCGACCGCGGCGACCGGCTCGATCAGCGCGAGCTGCTGCGCCGCCTGACCGGCCTGCAGTACACCCGCAACGACATGGATTTCGCCCGCGCCACCTTCCGCGTGCGCGGCGACGTGATCGACGTGTTCCCGGCCGAATCGGACCTGGAGGCGGTGCGCATCGAGCTGTTCGACGACGAGGTGGAAAGCCTGTCCGCCTTCGACCCGCTGACCGGCGAGGTGATCCGCAAGTTGCCGCGCTTCACCTTCTACCCCAAGAGCCACTACGTGACGCCGCGCGAGACGCTGCTCGAGGCCATCGAAAAGATCAAGGACGAGCTGCGCCAGCGCCTCGACTACCTGCGCAGCCAGAACAAGCTGGTGGAGGCGCAGCGGCTGGAGCAGCGCACCCGTTTCGATCTGGAAATGATCATGGAACTGGGCTACTGCAATGGCATCGAGAACTACTCGCGCTACCTGTCCGGGCGCGAGGAGGGCGAGCCGCCGCCGACGCTGTTCGACTACCTGCCGGCCGATGCGCTGCTGGTGATCGACGAGTCCCACGTCTCGGTGCCGCAGGTCGGGGCCATGTACAAGGGCGACCGTTCGCGCAAGGAAACCCTGGTCGAATACGGCTTCCGCCTGCCGTCGGCGCTGGACAACCGGCCGATGCGCTTCGACGAATGGGAGGCGATCTGCCCGCAGACCATCTTCGTTTCCGCCACGCCGGGGCCGTACGAGGCCGAGCATGCCGGGCGGGTGGTCGAGCAGGTGGTGCGCCCGACCGGCCTGGTCGACCCGCAGATCGAGGTGCGCCCGGCGCTGACCCAGGTCGACGACCTGCTGTCGGAAATCCGCAAGTGCGTGGCCAAGGAAGAGCGCGTACTGGTCACCACCCTGACCAAGCGCATGGCCGAGGACCTCACCGACTACCTCGGCGACCACGACGTGCGGGTGCGCTACCTGCACTCGGACATCGATACGGTGGAACGGGTCGAGATCATCCGCGACCTGCGCCTGGGCACCTTCGACGTGCTGGTGGGCATCAACCTGCTGCGCGAGGGCCTGGATATGCCGGAAGTGTCGCTGGTGGCCGTGCTCGATGCCGACAAGGAAGGCTTCCTGCGCTCCGAGCGCTCGCTGATCCAGACCATCGGCCGCGCCGCACGCAACCTCAACGGCCGGGCGATCCTCTACGCCGACAACATCACCGGTTCCATGCAGCGCGCCATCGACGAGACCGAACGCCGGCGCGCCAAGCAGATCGCCTTCAACGAGGCGCACGGCATCGTGCCCAAGGGCGTGAAGAAGGATGTCCAGGACATCCTCGAAGGCGCCACCGTGCCCGGCTCACGCAGCCGCAAGCGGCGCAGCGAGGCCAAGGCCGCGGAGGAGAGCGCCCGCTACGAGAACGAGCTGCGCTCGCCGAGCGAGATCACCAAGCGCATCCGCCAGCTGGAAGAGAAGATGCTGCTGCTGGCGCGCGACCTGGAATTCGAAGCCGCCGCCGAGGCGCGCGACGAAATCCACAAGCTGCGCGAGCGGCTGTTGCAGGTCTGAGGTGGCAGGCCGGCATCGCCGCCCACGAAAAGCGGTCTGAAGGCCGTGGAGCCTTCGTAGGGTGCGTTCCACGCACCGATGCCCACGCATGAGCCGGCTGGTGCGCGGAGCGCACCCTACGGTGTGTGGGGCTTGTCGTAGGGTGCGCTCCGCGCACCGAATTGCCCGCAGGGATGCTTTCAAGGCGGATGCCCGCACCGGCGTTCGGCTGGAGCCCATCGCGGCGCGCCTGCTAACATTCGCTCTTTCGTTTTCCGCATGTCCTTTTCCGTCCGAGAGCATTCATGACCACGGTTCGCACCCGCATCGCGCCATCTCCTACCGGCGATCCCCACGTCGGCACCGCCTATATCGCGCTGTTCAACCTGTGCTTCGCCCGGCAGCACGGCGGCCAGTTCATCCTGCGCATCGAGGACACCGACCAGTTGCGCTCGACCCGCGAATCGGAACAACAGATCTACGACGCGCTACGCTGGCTGGGCATCGAATGGGACGAGGGCCCCGACGTCGGCGGCCCGCACGGCCCGTACCGGCAGAGCGAGCGTGGCGCGATCTACAGGAAGTACTCGGACGAACTGGTCGCCAAGGGCCATGCCTTCCCCTGCTTCTGCAGCGCCGAACGCCTCGACCAGGTGCGCGCCGAGCAGATGGCCAACAAGGAAACCCCGCGCTACGACGGCCACTGCATGCACATCGCGGCGGAGGAGGCGCAGCGGCGCATCGCCAGTGGCGAGTCCCACGTGGTTCGCATGAAGGTGCCGAGCGAGGGCATCTGCCAGGTACCGGACATGCTGCGCGGCACCGTCGAGATCGGCTGGGACCGCATGGACATGCAGGTGCTGATGAAGGCCGACGGCCTGCCGACCTATTTCCTTGCCAACGTCGTCGACGACCACCTGATGGGCATCACCCACGTGCTGCGCGGCGAGGAATGGCTGCCGTCGGCGCCGAAGCTGATCAAGCTCTACGAGTACTTCGGTTGGGAGCAGCCGCAGCTGTGCTACATGCCGCTGCTGCGCAATCCGGACAAGAGCAAGCTGTCCAAGCGCAAGAACCCCACCTCGGTGACCTTCTACGAGCGCATGGGCTTCCTGCCGCAGGCGATGCTCAACTACCTCGGTCGCATGGGCTGGTCGATGCCGGACGAGCGCGAGAAGTTCACCCTGGCGGAAATGATCGAGCACTTCGACATCAATCGTGTTTCCCTCGGCGGGCCGATCTTCGACCTGGAGAAGCTTTCCTGGCTCAACGGCCAGTGGCTGCGCGAGCTGTCGCTGGAGCAGTTCGCTGCCGAAGTGCAGCGCTGGGCGCTGAACCCCGAATACCTGATGAAGATCGCGCCGCACGTGCAGCAGCGGGTGGAAACCTTCAGCCAGATCGCGCCGCTGGCCGGCTTCTTCTTCTCCGGTGCGCTGAACCTCGATCCGGCCCTGTTCGCCCACAAGAAGCTGGATGCAACCCAGGTGCGCCAGGTGCTGCAGCTGATCCTCTGGAAGCTCGAAGCCCTGCGTCAGTGGGAGAAGGAGCGCATCACCGCCTGCATCACCCAGGTGGCGGAGCATCTGGGCCTCAAGCTGCGTGACGCGATGCCGCTGATGTTCGCCGCCATCACTGGCCAGGTCAGCTCGGTGTCGGTGCTCGACGCCATGGAAATCCTCGGGCCGGACCTGACTCGCTTCCGCCTGCGCAACGCGCTGGAACTGCTGGGTGGCGCGTCGAAGAAGGAAACCAAGGAGTGGGAAAAGCTGCTGGCGACCCTAGGGTCTGTTCCCATTTCGTCGTGAGCCGCGCAAAAGCAGGCTCCGGCGCGGCCGCGAACGAACGGGAACAGACCCTAATCTGAGCCGGCCGACGACTGGAGCAGGGCGCGCGCGGGTTTTACAGGCGCCATTCGTCGGCGGTAAGTAGTTGTTCCTAATGCCAAAAAACTTCGGCTGCGGTCGAAAATATTGTTGACACTGCCCAGGGGCGCCCCTAATATGCGCCCCGTCCTCGAGATGGGGCTATAGCTCAGCTGGGAGAGCGCTTGCATGGCATGCAAGAGGTCGACGGTTCGATCCCGTCTAGCTCCACCAATCTCGATCGCCACACCGGTCGCTTCGATCGGTCGCCTTTGAAGGGCTTGCGTCCCCTTCGTCTAGTGGCCTAGGACACCGCCCTTTCACGGCGGTAACAGGGGTTCGAGTCCCCTAGGGGACGCCACTATTGCGCGATGCGTACTGCGCATTGCACGTCGCGAGACGCTAAATCCGGGGCTATAGCTCAGCTGGGAGAGCGCTTGCATGGCATGCAAGAGGTCGACGGTTCGATCCCGTCTAGCTCCACCAATTTCCAGCGATCTGCAGAAGCATTGCGGTTCGTACGAAGGTTTCGTCCCCTTCGTCTAGTGGCCTAGGACACCGCCCTTTCACGGCGGTAACAGGGGTTCGAGTCCCCTAGGGGACGCCATTTTATTGCCCGTCTTGGGCATCAAGGGGTCATCTCTCATGAGATGGCCCTTTTTGTTTTGCCTGTATGGAAAGCCGGCTAGAGCTGGCTGGAATATCCAAAAACATCGCCCCGAGGTCGGGTCTCCCACGAAAGCAATCGGTGCACACCGGAGCCAGTGGGCGCGCGCTCGCGGCGATTGCAGGCTGCAGGTCTGCCGAAGGATCGAGGTCTCGCCCCCGGGTTGCTGAATGCTTCGCCATCGCGCGCAACAACGGGCGTGACTCGCTGGGCTGTCTGCGGTCTCATAGGGCGTCGCAAACAATCGGTCGGGAGCTACGAGCAATGAGCTGGGATCAAGCGCAAGCATTCATCATCGATCTTCAGGTGCTGCCCGGGCACATCGACGAACTCGGTCACGCCAACAACGCGGTCTACGTGACGTGGCTGGAGCAGTGCGCCTGGCAGCATTCCCAAAGCCTGGGGCTCGGGGTGGGCGATTATCGTCGCCTGGATCGCGCCATGGCGGTGCTGCGGCACGAGATCGACTACCTCGCGGCGGCCTACGAAGGCGATCTGCTGCAGTTGGGCACCTGGATTTCCGAGTCCGATCAGCGTTTGAAGATGAAGCGCAGTTTCCAGCTGATCAGGCCGGCCGATGGCGCGACCCTGCTGCGGGCGCAGACGACTTTCGTCTGTATCGAACTCTCCAGCGGCAAGCCCAAGCGGATGCCGACGGAGTTCGTCGAGGGTTATGGCCGGGCGCTGGTGCAGCCCTATCCCTTGGAGTTGTAGGGCGCGCTATCCGCTGAGCCCCGGTGCGCGAACTGCTCGTGCAGGGCATCGCGGCGCGGGCTCGGCGTCCTCGCTCGCGCCGCGAAAGCTCTTAGTTGCCGGACTGTTCGGGGCGTTTCATCTCGCTTTCCTTGCGCTGCTCGGCGTCCTTGCGCCACTGTTCCTCGTTCTGCTTCTTCATGTGCTTGCGCTTGGCTTCTTCGCGGGCTTCGATATGGGGGTTGCTGGCCTTGTCCTGGCTGGGTTGGGTCTGCATGCCCTGGGGCTGTGTATTCATCATGTCCTGGTCCGCCGTGACGGCGGTGCAGAAAAATACGGCAAGCGCCGCTGCTCCAATGTTCAGGAATTTCATGTGAACCTCCGGTTGTTCTGCCTGCGGGCGAGTGGCCCGCTCGTCGTCAGTATTGATGACTCCCGGCGCTCGTGCTTCGTTCCTTGTGGGGCGTGGCGGCGGTGACGAGTGTGCGCCTGCGCAAGATCATCCATATCGATTGCGACTGCTTCTACGCGGCGATCGAGATGCGCGACGACCCGAGCCTGGCGCGCCGCCCGATCGCCGTCGGCGGTGCCGCGGATCGACGTGGGGTGATCGCCACCTGCAATTACGAGGCGCGGGCTTATGGTGTGCGTTCGGCCATGGCCTCGGCGCATGCGCTCAAGCTGTGTCCGGACCTGCTGATCCTGCGCCCACGGATGGATGCCTACAAAGAGGCATCGCGGGAGATTCACAACATCTTCCGTACCTACACCGAGCAGATCGAGCCGCTGTCGCTGGACGAGGCCTATCTCGACGTTTCCGCCTGCGAGCATTTCGCCGGTAGTGCCACCCGCATCGCCGAGGACATTCGTCGGCGGGTCTGGCAGCAGCTGCGCATCACGGTCTCGGCCGGCGTGGCGCCCAACAAGTTTCTCGCCAAGATCGCCAGCGACTGGAACAAGCCCGACGGCCTGTGCGTCATCACGCCGGCGCAGGTGGATGGCTTCGTCGAGGCCCTCGAGGTCAAGCGGCTGCATGGTGTCGGCCGGGTCACGGCCGAGAAGCTGGCGCGCCTGGGCATTCGCACCTGTGGTGACCTTCGCGAGTGGGGCAAGCTGGAGCTGGTCCGCGAGTTCGGTGCCTTTGGTGAGCGCCTCTGGGGCTTGGCGCGGGGCATCGACGAGCGGTCGGTGCAGGTGGAGAGCCGGCGCCAGTCGGTCAGTGTCGAACAGACCTACGACCGCGACCTGCCTGATCTGGCGGCCTGCCTGGAGCGGCTACCGGAGTTGCTGCAGCAGCTTGGCGTGCGCATGGCGAGGCTGGATGGCGGCTACCGTCCTGCAAAGCCCTTCGTGAAACTCAAGTTCCATGACTTCACCCAGACGACTCTCGAGCAGGCCGGTGCGGGCCTTGAGCTGGCCGACTATGCCGAGCTGCTCGGCAATGCCTTCTCTCGCGGCGGCAAGCCGGTCCGCCTGATCGGTGTGGGGGTGCGTCTGATCGATCTGCGTGGCGGTTTCGAGCAACTGAGTCTGTTCTGAGCGGCGTGGGCCGGCGCGTCTGCCGGAACACGATCGCGCTGTCTGCCCCTGGATAGAGCCTTTCCTCCCGTCTCCGACGAGCCGTTCGTCCGATGTCTGTTTTTGTGACCTGTTCGAGCGACGAGTGGTCGCAAGGATCCGTAGCGCGTGGCGATGTATTTACTTGAGAATCCGCGCAACATATTTGACGTTGTTAATTTGACGCTTTAATGGCGCATGAATTGATCTCCGACAATATTTGGACACGTAAAACCAATATTGTTAGAGTCCTCGGCTAGATGGCAATTTGCTATCTGTCCGTGACCGCAATGTCGAGCCTCGTTGCACAGCTTTAGCACGAACATTCTTGGCGAGGGAGCCAGTAGTGGGTCTGTTTTCCAGAACCAAGAAATCCAGAGCGGCCGGTGTGCTTGGAATCGAAGTCGATCCGCATGGCATCGCCCTGGCGCAGGTGACGCGTGTGCCCGGGCAGCAGCCGGCCTTGCTGTGCTGCGAATATCACGAGGCGCCGGTCGAGGCGCATGCGCAACTGCTCGAAAGGCTCGTGGCCGAGCGCGACCTGCAGGGCCTGCCGGTGAACGTGCTGCTGCATCCCTCCGAATACCAGATCTTCCTGCTCGAAGCGCCCGATGTGCCATCCGAGGAGTTGCGCGACGCCATGCGCTGGCGCGTCAAGGACATGATCAGCCAGCCACTCGATAACGTGGTGCTCGACTGCTTCGCACTGCCGGAGGACGCCTACCGCGGGCGCACCCGCATGGTCTATTGCGCAGTCCTCGAGAAAAGCCGGATGCAGCATTATGCCCGGCTCATGCAGCGCGCCGGTCTGCGCCTGGCGAGTATCGACATCACCGAAATGGCCTTTCGCAACCTCGGCCTGCTCGCCGGTGCCGAGGGCGTGAACCTCGCCTTGCTGCGGCTGCGCACCAGCGAAGGCCTGATCTGCATCCAGAATGGCGCCGACATCTACATGGCGCGGCATATCGAACATGGCCTGGCCCGCGCCGCCCAGGACCTGGGCAGCATGACCCTGGAAATCCAGCGTTCGCTGGACTACTTCGAGAGCCAGCTTGGCAAGGGCTACATCAACCGGTTGATGCTGCTGCCGATGAAGCAGGACAGCGAGCGAACCCATCAGGCCCTGGCCTCCGGCCTGGCGGTGAACCTGCAGCGGCTCGACCTGCGCGAGCTGTTTCCCGGCCAACCGGTCGCCGAGCTGCCCGAGGCGCGGCAGGCCTTCTGTTTTGGCGCGGTCGGTGCCGCACTGCGTCAGGAAGCCTGCTGATGCAGAACATCAATCTCTACCAGCACGAACGTCGTCGCACGGGCGGCCCGCGGCCGCGGCAGATGCTGCTCGGCGTGGGTGCGCTGGCGCTGCTGATGCTGTTGCATGGAGTCGCGCAGGGCTGGCAGCTGCGTCAAGCGGCCGAAGCCCGGCACCAGGCCGAGGCCCAGGCGGCGGCGAACGAGGCACGACTTGCTGCCTTCAAGGCCGATTACCGCGAGCCACAGCTGGATGCGCAATTGCCGGTCCAACTGGCCGAGCGCGAGGCGGAGAACCGCCAGCTGCAGCGCCTGGCCAGTCACTTGCAGCGCCTCGACAACCAGCTGCGTGGCGGCTTCGCGCCAGTGCTCGCCGCGCTGGCCGATCGGCATCCGCCGAGTGGGTTGTGGTTGACGCGCATCCGCCTGCAGGCAGGTGGCAGCGACCTGCTGTTGCGCGGTTTCAGCCAGGACCAGGAGCTGCTGCCGCTTTACCTGGAAAGCCTGGGGCGCAGCGAGGCATTGCGTGGGCGCGAGTTCGCCAGTTTCGATCTGCAGCGCGACGACGACGGCCTGCTGCGTTTCCGTCTGTCGTCGCGCCTCGACAAGGAAACCGCCGATGAATAGTGCCGTGAAGGCGGTCGTGCAACGCTGGGGAACGCTGGCGCCCCGCGAGCAGTGGCTGGGCTATCTGGTCGGCCTGGCCCTGCTGGCCATGCTCTACGTGCTGCTGGTCGCCGATCCGCTCGGCCAGCGTATTGTCGCGCAGGAGAACCAGCGTCAGCTCGCCGAGGTCCGCCGCTCGGAGGCGCACAATACGCTGCTCGAGCTGCAGGCACGGCTTGCCGCCGATCCCAATCGCAGCTATCGGGAGGCCCTGCAGGCCGCGCAAAACGAGCGGGAGCGGATTCTCCGGCGCATCGACGAGGAGACCAGCGCGCTGGTTTCGCCGGCCCGGATGAAAGCGCTGTTGCAGGACCTGCTGCGCACCCAGCCGCGCCTGCAGCTGGTGCAGCTGGAAAGCTTCAGCACACCGCTGGAATTGCCCGCCGCGGCGGAGGAGGCCAAGCCAGCGGCGCCGGGCTTCTATCGTCACGGCCTGCGGCTGACGCTGCAGGGCGGCTATTTCGAACTGCTCGACTACCTGCATTCGGTTCAGAACAGCGGCTGGCGCCTGCACTGGGACAACCTCGACTACCAGATCGAGGAGGCCGGGCCGGACGCGGCACGGATTACCCTCGAGCTGCATACCTTGAGTCGCGAAGCGGGGTGGGTGGGTGTCTAGATCGTTCCGTGCCGCCTGGCTTGCGTTGCTTCTGCCGGCTTCGGCGTTCGCCATCGACCCGACCCGGCCGCCCGCCGCCCTCACTCCCGCGCCCGCCGAACGGCAGGCGTCGGTGGCCTTGCACCTGCAGGCCATCATCCGCACCGGCAAGGTCGCGCGTGCCGTGGTCAATGGCGCGTCGCTGCGGGTCGGCGATGGCCTGGCCGGCGCCCGCGTGCTGGCGATCAATCCGAATTCCGTCCTGATCGAGCGCGATGGGCAGCGACAGCTGTTGCGTCTGGCCGCGCCGGTTATCACTTCGAGCCGAACCACACCATGATGCCGATCCTTTTGCCGCGCCTCGGCTTGCTGAGCCTGTTCTGTCTGCTGGCCGCCTGCCAGACCTTCGAAGATGGCGACAAGCGCCTGTACGAGCAGAGCAACCGGCTGTTCGAGGAAAGCCTCGAGCAGAGCCAGGCCAAGGCCGTGCCGCCGCCCTCGGTGCAGGCGGCGCTGATTCCGCCGATGAGCCTCGATGCCGCGCCGGGCGCCAGCGGGCCGCGCTTCGACGTGGCGGTCAGCGACATGCCGGCCCGCGAGTTCTTCCTCAGCCTGATGGACAGCGCCGGGCAGAACCTGCTGGTGCACCCCGGCGTGACCGGCAACATCACCTTCAGCCTGCGCAACGTGACGCTGGAGGAAGTGCTCGCGGCGGTGCGCGACAGCTACGGCTACGACTACCGCCGCACCAGCTACGGCTACCAGATCCAGCCGAACCTGGCGGTGACCCGCACCTACGACCTGAACTACCTGAACGTCCAGCGCCAGGGCATGAGCGATACCCGGGTCAGTTCCGGGCAGGTTACCACCAGCGACAACACCGGCACGGCGGCGAGCGGCACCACCACCAGCACGACGTCCAGCACGGTCAACGCCAGCCAGCTGCTGACCAGCAGCAACATGGACTTCTGGAGCGAAGTGCGCGACGTGGTGGCAATGATGATCGGCAACGAGCAAGGCAACAGCGTGGTGGTCAACCCGCAGGCCGGCCTGCTGGTGGTCCGTGCATCGAGCGCCGACCAGCAGAACGTCGAGCACTTCCTGCAGCAGGCCCAGCGCAACCTGCAGCGCCAGGTCATCCTGGAGACCAAGATTCTCGAAGTGAACCTGTCCGATGGTTTCCAGGCGGGGATCAACTGGGCGCAGCTCGGCAGCATGGGCAATGCCGACTTCTCCCTGGGTGTGCAAGGCGACGCGCTGACCGGAGTGGACAATGTTGGCGGTGTGTTCAGCGCGACGGTCACTGTCGGCGACTTCGCCGGCATGCTCCAGCTGCTGGAAACCCAGGGCGATGTGCGCGTGCTCTCCAGCCCGCGTATCTCCACGCTGAACAACCAGAAGGCGGTGATCAAGGTCGGCACCGACGAATTCTTCGTCACCGATGTTTCCACCACCACCACCTCGCTGGCCGGCGGCACCACCGCGCCGGATCTGGATATCACCCTGACGCCATTCTTCTCCGGCATCTCGCTGGACGTGACGCCGCAGATCGACGAGAACGACCAGGTCACCCTGCACGTGCGGCCCACCGTCAGCCGCGTGCAGGACCAGAACAAGAGCATCCAGCTGGGCGGCGCCGACAACGTCTTCAACCTGCCGCTGGCGCTGTCCACCACGCGCCAGTCGGACTCCATCGTGCGTGCGCGCAGCGGCCAGGTGGTGGTCATCGGCGGCCTGCTGGAGAACCGCAACACCAACAACGACGCCAACATCCCCTGGGCTTCCAAGCTGCCGATCGTCGGTGGGCTGTTCCAGCAGCAGCGCAAGGCGCTCCAGCAGACCGAGCTGGTCATCCTCATGCGCCCGCAGGTGATCGATGACCAGGTCTGGCTCGACGAACTGCGCCGCAGCGCCGAGTCGTTCCGGCAGGTGAGGTAGTCGGCAGATGTACGAAGCATTCTTCGGCCTGCGCGAGAAGCCTTTCGCGCTGACGCCCAACACCGGGTTCATGGTGCAGCTGCCGCCTTATCAGGCCTGCCTGAACCTGCTGCGCGTGGCGCTGGCCGAGGGGGAGGGGTTCATCAAGGTGACCGGCGAGGTGGGCACCGGCAAGACCCTGCTTTGTCGGGCACTGCTCAAGCAGCTGGATACCGAGCACTACCAGCTCGCCTGGCTGCCGAACCCGGCGCTCGGGCCGATGGTGCTGCGCCAGGCGCTGGCGCACGAGCTGCACGTGGCGGACGTCGAGCAGCTGGACAACCATGGCCTGCTCGCCGCACTGCACCGGCGCTTGATCGAGCTGGCCGGCATGGGCAAGAGCACCGTGCTGCTGATCGACGAGGCGCAGGCCCTGCCGCCGGCAACGCTGGAAGCCCTGCGCCTGTTGACCAACCTCGAAACCGAGCAGCGCAAGCTGCTGCAGGTGGTGCTGTTCGGTCAGCCGGAACTGGATGCCACCCTGGCCCGCGAGGATTTCCGCCAGCTGCGCCAGCGCATCACCTTTTCCTATCGGCTGCGCCCGCTGGACGTCGCCGACACCCGCCGCTACCTGCAGGAGCGCATGGCCGCGGCCGGCTACCAGGGCGAGCCGCTGTTCAAGCCGGCCGCGGTGCGCCTGCTGGTCAAGGGCAGCGGCGGCATCCCTCGCTTGCTCAACATCCTCGCCAACAAATGCCTGATGGCCGCCTTCGGCGAGGGCCGGCGCCGGGTCGAAGGGCGTCATGTGCGCCGGGCGTTGAGCGATACCGAGGGCGCGCGTCCGTTCCTGCGCGGCGCTTCGCCGCTGCGCTGGGCCGTCTGGGCGGGGGCCTTGTCGCTGAGCCTGCTGCTGGGCGCCTGGCCCTGGCTTGGCCGGCTCTCCGAGGTGCTGCCATGAGCCTGGTCAACGACATGCTGCGCGACCTCGAAATGCGCCGCGCCACGCCGGTCGAGCGCGAGCGGCTTGCAGGCATGTACGCGGTGGACGAGGCCGCCGCCGCGCGCCGCGAACGCTTCGAGCGCATGCGTCGTTGGCTGCTGGTGGCGGTGGCGGGTGTGCTGATGGCGATTCCGCTGGGCGTGTTCGTCGAGCGACAACTGGGTGCCGGCGCCGAAGTGGTCGAGACCCCGGTCGGCGTTCCGGCGCCCGTGGCCCCTGCCGCGACCCGCTTGCTCGACGTGCTGCCGCAGCAGGACGGCAAGCGCTTCGTGCTGCAACTGCTGCTGGACCGTTCGGTCAGCTACCAGCGCACCGACGAAGGCGGTGCGGTCAGCCTGCGCCTGCCGGGCGTGGAACTGGCCGGCGAGGTGCGTAGCGGCCGTATCGAGCGCGACGGCCTGAGCCTCTCCTGGCGTGTGGAGCAGCAGGGCGAACAGGTCCAGGTGCTGCTGATCGGCATGACCGAGCGCCTCGACATCCGCGATCGACTCGAGCCGGCCGGCGGCCATTGGCAGCTATGGCTGGAAACCGCGCTGGGTGCGGCCTCGACCGACGAGGCCGTCGACCTGCAGGACCTGCCGCTCGCCGAGCCGGCGCTGGACGAAGCGGCATTGCCCGAGTGGGTGACCCGCACGGCGCCCGCCGAGCAGGCTCCGTCGCCCCCGACCGTGCGTGACGCCGAACGCCAAGCCGTGCCGGCAGCGCCGCAAGCCGTGCAATCGCCTGCCTCGGCCAGGCCGTCCATGCAGATTGGCAGCCATCGCCCGGATGCCCTGGACCAGGCACGCGAGGCACTGCGCCAGGGTGACTTCCCGCGCGCCATCGAGCAGTTGCAGGGGCTGCACAAGGCGCAGCCGGACAATCCCGAGACGACCCGCTGGCTGGCCCGCGCCTATCTCGCCGCCGGCGACAGCACGACGCTGCTCGGCTGGCTGCCGGCCCAGCTGCAGGCGCGACCATTCGATGCCGAACTGCGCATGCTGCTGGCCCGCGGCCAGTTGCTCGGCGGCGACAACGCCGGCGCGCTCGCCACGCTGAAACAGAATCCGCCAGCGCTGGCGAGCGATCCGGCCTATCACGCCTTGCTCGCCGCGCTGTACCAGCAGGTCGGCGACTGGGCGGGTAGCGCCGTGGTTTACCGGCAACTGGTCAATGTCCATGGGCAGCAGGCGGCCTGGCAGCTGGGACTGGCCATCGCCTACGAACAACTCGACCAGCCGCTGCAGGCGGCCCGGCATTATCGCCTGGCGCTGCAGGGGCAGGGGCTGGACGGCAGCGCCCGGCGCTTCGCCGAAGAACGGGCCGGCGCCCTGGGAGGTAAACGATGACGCCGCAGGACATGCGCCAGCGCAAGATCCGTCTCGGCGATCTGCTGGTCCAGGCCGGCCTGATCAGCGAGGCCCAACTGCAGCAGGCGCTGCAGGACCAGAAGCGCACCGGCTCCAAGCTCGGGCGCACGGTGCTCGACCTCGGCTTCATCGACGAAGGGCGACTGCTGCGCGCGCTGTCCGAGCAGCTGCAGATCCCCTTCGTCGAACTCAAGCACTACAAGTTCGACAACCAGCTGACCCAGAGCCTGCCCGAAGCCGTGGCCCGGCGCTTCCGGGTGATCGTGCTGTCGCGCCAGGGCGACGGCCTGCTGGTGGGCATGACCGACCCGCTCGACCTGTTCGCCCAGGATGAGATGGAGCGCCTGCTGGGCAAGCGCGTGCACCCCGCGGTGGTGCGCGAAAGCGAACTGCTCGGCGCGCTCGACCAGCTCTACCGGCGCACCAGCGAGATCGCCTCGCTGGCCGGCGAGCTCGAAGGCGAGTTGCAGGACAGCGACTTCGACCTGTCGCGCCTGGGCGCCGAGAGCAACAGCGATGCACCGGTGGTGCGCCTGCTGCAGACGCTGTTCGAGGACGCGGTGCAGATGAAGGCTTCGGACATCCACATCGAGCCGGACGAGGGCGTGGTGCGCATCCGCCAGCGCATCGACGGCGTGCTCAACGAACAGGTGATGAAGGAGCACCGGGTCGCCTCGGCGCTGGTTATGCGGCTGAAGATCATGTCCGGCCTGGACATCTCCGAGAAGCGCCTGCCGCAGGACGGCCGCTTCAACATCCGGGTGAAGAACCGCAACCTCGACGTGCGCGTCTCGACCATGCCGGTGCAGTTCGGCGAATCGGTGGTGATGCGCCTGCTCGACCAGAGCGGGGCGATGTTCCAGCTCGACGGCACCGGCATGCCGGCGGTCATGCTCGAACGCTTCCGCCGCCTGCTGCAGCGCCCGCACGGCATGGTGCTGGTCACCGGCCCCACCGGCTCGGGCAAGACCACCACGCTTTACGCCGGGCTGTCCGAGCTGAACAGCCCGGAGAAGAAGATCATCACCGTGGAAGACCCGGTGGAATACCGGCTGCCGCGGATCAACCAGGTGCAGGTCAACGCCAGGATCGAACTGACCTTCGCCCGCGTGCTGCGCGCTGCGCTGCGCCAGGACCCGGACATCGTCCTGGTCGGCGAGATCCGCGACCAGGAAACCGCCGAGATCGGCCTGCGCGCCGCGCTCACCGGCCACCTGGTGCTCTCGACCCTGCACACCAACGACGCCCTGACCTCGGCCATGCGCCTGATCGACATGGGCGTCGAACCCTTCCTGGTGGCCACCGCGCTCAATGCCGTGCTGGCCCAGCGCCTGGTGCGCCGGGTCTGCGAGAACTGCCTGGAAGACCACCAGCCCGATCCGCGCCAGCTGGCCTGGCTGGAAGCGTTGCACGGCGGCTCGCTGGAAGGCCGCGGCTTCAAGCGTGGCAGCGGTTGCCACCATTGCCACAACACCGGCTATGCCGGCCGCGTCGGCGTCTACGAACTGCTGGAACTGGACGAACCGATGATCGCTGCCCTGCGCCGCGGCGACCCGCAGGCTTCGCCGAAGCCGCGCGCCAGCAACCGCACTACCGCCCGCTGGCGGCCTGCGCCCTGGACTACGCCATCGCCGGCATCACCAGCGTCGACGAAGTGCTGAAAGTCTGCGCCACCCTGGCCGACGACGAGGTGAGCGCGTGAACGCCCGGCATCCGGCCTCTCTCATACAATCCTGCGCCTGTAATCGCCGCGAGGGCGCGCCTCCTACAGGGTTCGGTGTGCACAGCCTGCTTTTGTGGGAGGCCCGCCCCCGGGGCAATGCTTTTGACGCCCGCTACCCGGCCTCTCACACACGATCCAACGCCTGCAATCGCCGCGAGGGCGCGCCTCCCACAGGGTTCGGTGTGCACAGCCTGCTTTTGTGGGAGGCCCGCCCTCGGGGCGATGCTTTTGGCATTGCAGGGTGGATGAAACCCGCGCGGCCATTGCACGTAGGCAGACTCGCGATGGCTCGTGGCGACAGGGAGGCCCGCGCCAATGCCTAGCTTCCGCTACACCGGCCGCGACCTGCACGGCGCACGCGTCAATGGTGCCGTCGAAGGTATCAGCGCCGACACCGTGGCTAGCGAACTGCTGTCGCGCCAGATCACCCCGCTGACCATCGAGGCCGAAAGCGCCCAGGACAGTGGCGCCGATGCGTTCGCCGTGCTGCGCGACAAACTGCGGCGCAAGCGTGTCGACCTGGACGAGCTGATCATCTTCAGCCGGCAGATGTACAGCCTGAACAAGGCCGGCGTGCCGATCATCCGCGCCATCGGTGGCCTGGCCGAGTCCAATCGCAATCTGTATTTCCGGGGGATCCTGCAGGACGTGCGCGCCAGCCTGGAAAGCGGGCAGTCCATGGCCGTGGCGCTCAATGCGCATCCCAAGGTGTTCAACAACCTGTTCGTCAGCATGGTCAGCGTCGGCGAGAACACCGGCCAGCTGGACCAGGCCTTCAAGCAGCTGTCCGCCTACCTGGAGCTGGAGCGCGAGACCCGCAAGCGCATCAAGCAGGCCACCCGCTACCCGATCTTCGTGCTGGTCGCCATGGGCGTGGCATTGGCGGTGATCAACCTGCTGGTGATCCCGGCCTTCGCCAAGGTCTTCGCCCAGTTCCATGCCCAGCTGCCGCTGCCCACGCGCGTGCTTATCGGCACCTCCAGCTTCATGCGCGAATGGTGGTGGCTGTTGCTGCTCGGCATCGTCGGCGGGCTCTACGGCTTCTTCAAATGGATCGAGACCGATGCCGGTGCCTTGAAATGGGACCGCATCAAGCTGCGCTTGCCCATCGTCGGCGGCATCTTCGAGCGCATCGCCCTGGCGCGCTTCACCCGCACCTTCGCGATGATGTACCGCGCCGGCGTGCCGCTGCTGCAGACCCTCTCGATCAACAGCGCCAGCGTCGGCAACCGGCATATCGGCGAGGCGATCCTGGCGATCCGCGAAAGCGTCGAGCGCGGCGAAGCGCTGACCCGCTCGGCGCACAACTCCGGCCTGTTCACCCCCCTGGTGCTGCAGATGATGGCCGTCGGCGAGGAAACCGGCGCGCTGGACGACCTGTTCGTCGAGGTCGCCGACTTCTACGAGCAGGAAGTCGACTACGACCTCAAGCAACTGGCCGACGCCATCGAGCCGATCCTCATCGTCGCCATGGGCGCCATGGTGCTGGTGCTGGCGCTGGGTGTGTTCCTGCCCATGTGGGAACTGGGCAGCGCGGCGCAGGGGCGCGGCTGATGACTATTCGAAACGCGACATTCAATGGGAGGCGTGTAGCCGACATGCAACGAAACCAGGGTTTCACCATGATCGAACTGGTGGTGGTCATCGCCATCCTCGGCATCCTCGCCGCAGTGGCGCTGCCGCACTTCATCGACTCGACCAAGGACGCCCACCGCGCCAGCGTGCGCAGCGCCGGCGGCGCGCTGACCTCGGCGGTGTCGCTGGTGCGCGGCCAGTACGAGCTCAACCGCGGCGGCGGCAGCAACGCCTGCCTGGCCGGCAACTGCCAGATCAACGTGCAGGGCTACGGCAACGGCGCCATCGACGTCAACGCCGATGGCTGGCCCATCGGCACCGAGCGCAGCGGCAATCCCCTGGCCAACACCAGCATGACCGCCGACGAATGCCGCAACCTCTGGAGCAACCTGCTACAGGCCTCGGCCCAGAGCCTCACCGGCACCAACCCGGCCTTCACCGCCACGGCCAACGGCACCCGCTGCCTGTACACCTACAACCTCGACGGCGGCGACGACGTCATCGAGTACAACGCCAACACTGGCGAAATCTTCGTCAACTTCAACTGAGTATCAACAAGGAGCGACACCATGAAGAAACAACAAAGCGGTTTTACCTTGATCGAATTGATCATGGTGATTGTGATTTTGGGGATTTTGGCGGCGTTTGCGTTGCCACGGTTTGCGGATTTTGGGGCTGATGCTAGAAAAGCCTCGATCGAAGCTGTAGCCGGATCAATGAAGTCTGCGTCAGCAATTGTTCATTCTGCATACCTTGCAGGTAAAAAAAATAATGATGGTGGCTCTGGTGATCCGGATTATGTAGAGCTGGAAGGTAAGAAGATTACTGTGAACTCAAACGGATATGCTACTGCGGATGCTGATGGAATTATTGCGGCGGCGCAGATTGATGGCGATAACTTTACTATTGCGGCAGGGAAAGTGACGGATAGCTCCGCCAGTAATTCGGCTAAGTGCTATGCCGAATACACTCTTTCCAGTGGGTATGCCGAAGTTAGTGTTGATTCGGAAGGTTGTTGATTAGATGATGTGATCATGTGAGGTGGGTGCTAATTCGCGATCATCATGGTTCGGCGAGTTTCACCCATTTCTACATGTAATACCGCAATTGCTTGCGTCCAGTTTGGGTGTCGGGGGCTTGGGCTGACTTCAGCTTCGGCCAGCTTAAAAAAGGATCGGCCAATGATTAAACAGCGCGGTTTTACAATCGTCGAGTTGATCATGGTGATCGTGATCCTCGGCATTATTTCCGCCGTGGCCGTCCCGCGCTTTTTCGATCGTAAAGTCTTCGATGAGCGCTTTTATTTCGAAGAGATTCTTTCGGCTGTTCGCTATGCGCAGAAGTTGGCGGTGGCGAGTGGTTGCCCGGTCCGATTTGTACTCGATGGTAACGGCTATGCACTGAGCTATCGTGGGAGCGATTGTACTTCTGTGATTGCTGAGGATTACCCAAAAAAGATCCCGTCGGGCATAACGCTTAACAATGGTCTTGATATCACTTTCAATTCCCTCGGCTGCCTTGTGGTAGATATTGCAACGCCTTCCATATGTTCAACCAGTGGCACGGATACGGCAGACGTGGGCGGCCATGTCTTTACCGTCCACGCCGCCACCGGCTTTATCGAGGTGGGCCAATGACCCGGACCCGAATCGTAGGTTGGGTTGAGCCCGCGAAGCCCAACGAGCGGTGTGTCGATCACCACATTGGTACGCCTGGGGCGTCGCCTCGATGCACGTTGGGCTTCGGCGCGATGCGCCTCAGCCGCAACCTACGGGAGGCTGTCACGGCACCGAGGGGCCTGTCATGATCCGCTCTCAACGCGGCATGACCTTGGTCGAGTTGGTCATATCCATAGTCATCATCGGCATCGCAGCCGCAGCGCTGTTTTCCGCCATCGCCTCCATTACCGCTCGCTCCTCCGATCCGATGCTACGACAGCAGAGTTTGATGATCGCGGAGAGTTATCTGGAGGCGCTGCTGGTTGCCGATCTCGCTAGTTATCCCGATCTGATCCCGAGCGATGAGGAACCCAAGGGTATCGATAAGGAGCTTTCTGCTTATAGGGTGACAGCGGTAGTGGGCGATGCCGAGCTTGGGCCAGCAGGAAATCAGGTGGATGCCGTGCGCATCGATGTTTCCGTGACAGACCCGGCAGGACAAACCCTTACCCTGACCGGATACAGGACGGACTACTGATGAAAGTTCTTTCCTGTAGAAAATCTCGACAATCCGGCTTCACCCTGGTCGAACTGATTATGGTCGTTGCCCTGGCTGGCATCGTTGCAGTGATGATCTCAACCGTCATGTCCCGGCCTTTGCAAGGCTTCGTCGACCAGAGCCGCCGCGCCGAACTGACCGACCTCGCCGCCAGCGCGCTCAACCGCATGGCACGGGATATCCAGCTGGCGGTACCGAATTCAGTGGCGGTCGCCGATAGCGGGGATGAAATCCGATTCGTCTCCATTGCTGCAGCCGGACGATATCGCGCCAACCAACCAGATCCTGACGGGCCGCGCCAAGATCCACCTGCCTGCACGCAATCAGTCGGCTCGTGCACGATTGATATCCTCAGTCCCATCGTGCCGGTGAGCAGCACACTTGAACACTGGTTGATCATTTACAACACCGAAGCGCTTATAGATCGGACTGAGCCTACAGATGGAGATGTTTCCGCCATCTCACCCAAAGTTTTCACTTGGGCAGATGGGGTTCTTAGCGCTAGTCTTTCCGACTTTAGATTCAAGTATGCATCTCCCCAACATCGGTTTTTTCTAGCCAATAAGGTTGTTGGGTATCGCTGTAGTGGTGGCAAACTTCTACGTAAAGAGTTCTCCGCTCTTGATGAAAGCGATTATTCAAACGCATCTATGTCGGTGAACAATGTCGATTGCGATCAGAGTAGCTTCATCTACGAACCCGCCAACAACACTCGTAATGGTCTCGTCACTCTGAAGTTGTTACTCACCAAAGGTGGGGAAACCATTACCCTGCTGCAACAGGTCCACGTCGACAATGTGCCCTGAATCCCACCACGACGCACTTCGTAGGAGCGGGCCATGCCCGCGAGTCCAGGCTGCGCAGAAACATCGCGGGCATGGCCCGCTCCTACAAGGCCGCAAGCAGTGTGGTTTCGGCCTTGTCGCGGCGATGTTCCTGATCATCGTGATTGCCGGTGTCATCGCTGCCATGTGGCGTATATCGGTCACTCAAACCGCTACCAGCAGTCTTTCCTTGCAACAAGCTCGTGCTTATCAGGTTGCGCGGGCGGGATTGGAGTGGGGAATTTCCCGTTTTCTGAACGATGAAGTTTGTACCGCGTCGCCTTTTGCCGTGCCAGGGTTCGATGGCTTCGTGGTTAAGGTCGAGTGCCCCTCCAGTCAGTGGGTGGAACGCGATGATCTGCTTGAGGAAGGGCCACGGAATATCGAAATTCAGAACATCCTCGCTACGGCAGAATATTCGAATGCCGGAAGTTCTGATTATGCATATCGGCAGCTTTCGGCAGTGGTGGAAAAGTCTGGGGAAATAACCGTTGCCCCTGGGGAGGAGGAATGAAAGCAACCACCGCCATCATGCGTTGTTTGGCTCTCGCCGCGTTTGTGCTCAGCACTTCTGTCCAAGCTGCAACATATAATCTGAGCAATGGCCAATACCCACCCTGTTCGAGCAACAACTGGACGGTAAGCGGTACAACCTACACTTGTAATTACGGAAGAATCACGCTGAAGGCGGGCGATACGGTTATTGCCAGCACACAAGCTATTCTCTGGGCGGAAAGTGGATTCACTATCCATGCAAGCACTATTGGCTCTGTAGGGAATGGCATGGTACTGCGTGCTTCTTATGGAGATATCCAGATATCGGGGTCAAGCAATGCCAAAAGTGTGGTTTACGGTTCCGTCATAGGCGCAAATGTAGACCTCGGTGATACGACGGTGAAGGGAGGCGTTTCCGGTTCTGGTAATGCAATGATGGTGCGTAGCTCGATTGAGGGAAATGTCGAGTTCAGCAATGAAATAACTCTGGTCGATACGACGGTAAATGGTTTTGTCAGTAGCGCAAATCGAGAGATAACTCTGACTGGAGGTCGCATAGGTGGGGACATAACCAGCTCCGGCGGTAGAGGGGTTTTCATTGATGGCACGGCGGTGGAAGGAAATATTTCCTCGGCCAATACGATATTGATCTCAAGCGCAAGTATCACGGGTAATGTGGCGAGTAACTGCTGCAAGATAACTGTGAATTCATCCTCGATAGTAGGAAATATTTCTGCGCCGGGGAATCCTATCGAGCTGAATGATTCCGATGTTGTGGGGACGGTCAGCAATACGAACCGGATTTATCTGAATGATTCGGTTGTATATGGCGATGTATTGGCTGCGACTGGCTGGGGGAGTCAGGTGACAATACAAGGTACTGGCCTCAGTCGAATATACGGTCAATGTGCCTATAGTGGTTTGTCCCCAACGAGCTTATGCAGCGACTCCACGGATATAAACGAAATACTGCCATTATATCTGCGCTTCGATGAGGCGAGCTGGCTCAACTCAATCGTGCATAATGGCGGAACACTTGGTGTGACCGTTACCGCCAGTGGCGCGGCGGTAACGGCTGGTCTGAACCCTGCGTTGCCCGGTACGTGGGGAACCTGTCGTTATGGGGAGTTTGCTGGCAGTGGCCGGATCAGCGTGCCTCATCATAGTACGTTGAACTTCAACGATAAGCTCAGTGTAAGTTTCTGGTTGAATGTGAGCGAGCTACCGGCAAGTGGTTCGGTCATCCTGCTTGGTAAGGGAGATAATTACCGTCTCGAACTTAATGCAGCGGGGCGTCTGGTTTTGACAACCCGCATGTTCGGTCTTCTTTTAAGTAGGGATCTGGTGATAACCACTGAGATCGGTGGAGGATGGAATCATGTGGGTTTCACTCTTGAGTATCAATCTTTATTAGTGCTCTTCCCTACTATCAATGCAAAGCTTTATGTCAATGGCGAATTGAAAGCCAGTGATTCGGAGACTCTTCTAGCAGGTTGGGGACTTTCGACCAATAGCACGGCCCTGAGTATTGGGGGCAATGGCAGCAAGGGTTTGCGGGGCTTGATGGATGAAGTTCGTCTTGACAGAGCGCTCTGGGGGGCAATCGAATTCAGCCGACAGGCCAGAGCGAGGCATTGGTGTGGCAGCTCTTCGGCGATTGATCATTTCGAGTTCGTCACCGGCGAAGGTGCGCATACCTGCAGTCCGCACACGGTTACGCTCAAGGCTTGCACCAATGCCGCTTCGGCTGCATGCCAACTCTATCCTGGTACCGTATCGGTGACCTTGACGGGCAACGGCTGGGTTGGTGGTAGCAGCAAGTCTTTGATTAATGGTATCGGTAGTTTCAAACTTCAAGGGCTGCAACTTCAGATGCCGCTCGGACTCTCTTCTTCGAATCCTCCATCCGCTAGTCAGACACTCTGCCTGATTGGCGATGCGCCGCCGTCATCCGCATGTATTTTGAATTTTTCGCAGAGTGGCTTCATTTTCGATGTGCCGAACATGGTGGCTTCTCAGGGCGTTCAAAAAGTTCCTATCAGGGCAGTAATCGACAGAGGGAATCCAGGTAGCCCTAAGTGCGAACCGGCATTCACTGATGAAGACGTGCCGCGCAACATAAAGTTCTGGAGCGAGTTCATTAGCCCGGCCGGGAGCGAGTTGGCAGTCAGTTCCGAGAGGGTTTGGGTGAATGGTGAGGCGGTGGCGCAGAGCTTTGCTGCAGCTGAGCCACTGTCGCTGTATTTCAATGGTGATGGAATTTCTCACATTGACGTGAAATATCGTGAAGCCGGGAAGATGCAGCTGAATGCTCACTACGCTGGCAGTGGCATTGAGGGCGATAGCGGCCTGATGATTGGCAGTGATGATTTTGTCTCTTCACCGGCAGGCTTTTGCATTACTCCGGAGGAAAGCTGTCCTTCCGGAGACAGTGACTGTCCGGCTTTCCGCCGAGTAGGGAATTCTTTTGATGCGACCATTAGGCCAGTTGCATGGAGCTCTGACAGCAACATCTGTACGGGAACGACTACTCGTAATTACCGACAGGACAGTCTGACGCTTGAGCCGGTATTGGTGGCGCCGGTTGGGGGGCATAGTGGAAAAGTACTTACGCCGGCTTCTCGTAGCTATAATCACATGCCTTCTGGTGCTGCCGCCGGTTGGAATGGCGAGGTCAGCCAGAGCGTGGCGTTTTCGGAAGTTGGCGTGTTTCGTCTGCAAGTTGTACCGCCCTCTGATGCGTATTTCGGGGTGACTGTGTCTTCCAGTGCCTCGGGCCCGATCGGCCGTTTTTACCCGACCCATTTAAAAGTCGAGGGTACTGGCGCACTTGATCCCGCTTGCAAGGTATTCAGTTATCAGGGTCAGCCGATCAGCGTTGCGGGTTCCAATCCGCCAAAATTGACAATAACAGGTTATGGTCAATCATTAGGTGTGGGCGAATATGTCACCCGAAATTATGACTTCCCCGGTTTCTGGAGATTCGATGGCCGGCCACAAGAGGCGTGGTATGCACAAGAGCGCAATATGGAAATTAAAGATCGGTTGAATGCGGATTTTATTATAACCAATGATCAAGAGATTTCTGGTGATGGGGCGCGTACATATATCTGGAGTGGCGAGTTGACCTACGAGCGGCGCTTCCCGCCAACTGCTGATGATTTATTGTTCTCGCTTCAACAGCGATATACCGTCAATGAATTACGAGATAAAGATAGGGTTTGCTATAGTGGGGATGGCGGGTTGACATGTCTTCCTTATGAAATGAATATAGAAAATAGTGAGATTCGTTTGGGGCGTCTACGTAATGAAAATGTCATCATTGCAACTGGGCAAAACGGGCAAATACCTCTTCGTCTGGACCATTGGAATGGTCTTGCATGGGTTTCGGCTGTAGATGAGTGTACAGATGTCTTGTCTGAAATATCCGATTATCCTGATAAAACAAAACCAGGTGGTCTTTCTAGTGCAGAAGTGGAAGATAAGTGGCCGAATGAAAAACTTGTTATGGTAAAAGGAAAAAGCCCCGTTCCGCTTTGGGGTAGTGTGCAGGTCAAGAGCTTATTGGCTTCCAAGGGGATTGCAGCAACTTGGCTTTGTCAGGAGGGCTCTCCGGTGAAAGGTGGTGTATGCACCTTCGAGCGCGGTAGTGAGGCGCGAGCAGATGCCACAGCCACCTTCGGCATTTACCAAGGCCCCAAGCCCCTGATCTTCCGCCGCGAAGTCTATCGATAGAAAGCAAAAGGGCCGCTCACCGAGCGGCCCTTTTGCTTCGCGAATAAAAGAGGGGATTCCCGGCCTGCCTGTACCGAGGTCCCCGAAACTGGTTTAAGGCAGTCTATGCACTGCATGTGCCAGTTTCGGTATGGCAGGCGTTGGCGAGCAAGAATTGCGCTGCAGGCCCTGTAAATGGGGGTGTTGCGATGCCCAATCCAACTTGGATCCCGAGAAAGGGATATTGTCCGGTGGCCCGGGACGAGGCTCGCGCAAGTACATGACGCCTGATAGCAGTGCGCACGCCGGGTGGCATGCGCACATTTGGCGCGGATGGTTACTGTTCGGGCCAGAGGCGGATGGGCGCGCCTTCGCTTGACCATAGCCGCAGCTGGTCGATCTTGGAAACGTCCCAGCGCTCGACCCGGGTGAGGAGGTCGAGGAAGTGGTGTTCCTGGTCCATGATCTGCTCGGCGCACAACTTGCGGGTGCTGCCGAGGTTGCTGAAGCGGATCTGCTGGCCGTCGAGCTCGTAGCTGCCGAACCAGTGGTTGCAGCCAGCATTGCCGTAGACGCGGTCCGTGCTGAGGGTCAGGGAAACCGGGTTGCGGCCGATCACCGGATCGTCGCCGATCCACTCGGCGATGTAGGTGACGTCGTGCTGCAGCAGCATGGGCTCGGTCGTGCAGCCGGCGAGGCCGAGGACCATGACCGCGGGCAGGAGGCGAGGGGTCATGCGTGATTCTCCTGGCAGCTCGGGCAGAGGTGGCGGCCGTTCTGGCTGGCCCAGCCGAGTTCGGCGATGCGCGCCTCGGCCGCCGGTGCACGAGCGGGCTCGCCCAGCTTGGCATCGACGGCGAATTCGAAGTCCAGCTGCTTGCCGCAACCGTCGCAGTCGACCTGCCAGTTGAGGATCGCCAGTTTGCGGAATACCGGGCCGCTGGCTACCGCCATCCATTGCCCGGGCGGGTTGATCAGGTGACGAACCTTCTCGACGGTCAGGCGCTGGGACAGGTCGCGGCTGCCTTTGAGGGTGACGATCAGGACGTCGCCGGTGCGGATCGAGCCGCCATTGCCGGTGACCTGGTAGCGGCCCGGTGCCAGTGCGCGGCATTCCGTGAGGGTGTGGGCGGGGTTGAGCAGGGTGTAGCGAAAATCGTGTTCGGCCATGTCTGGATTCGACGGCTGGAAAATGTGCGCATGCTAGCACGATGAAGGGGGCGGTTGCGGTCGGGGCGCGTGTCGAGGTGCATGAGGGCATGGGCGCTCGTTGGGCTTCGCTGCGCTCAACTGCAACCTACCGTGTGGTGACCGCCGGTTGTGGTCGAGGCGCGTGGTGCCGAAGCCCGGCGTCTGCCTATCGGTCGAACGTTTCCTTGAAGAAGCGTTGCATGTCGCGCCAGGAGCGTTCGTCGGCTCGCTTCTGGTAGGCTAGGTCCATGCCCTGTTCCTGGAATTTGTCGGCCCCGGGGTTGGTGAAGCCGTGCTTGGCGCCGGGCAGGCTGACGAACTGGTAGTCGGCGCCGGCCTTGACCATCTCGACGTTCAGCGCGGCGATGTCGTCGGTGCTGATCATGCTGTCTTCGCTGCCGTGCTCGACCAGCACGCGCGCCTTGACGCTGCCCGGCGCGGCGCGGGTCTCGGTGGCCAGGGCACCGTGGAAGCTGACCACGCCTTCCAGCGGTACGCCCTGGCGGGCCATGTCCAGCACCACCTTGCCGCCGAAGCAGTAGCCGACTGCGCCCAGTTTGTCGCTGTCGGTCTGCGCCTGCGCCTTGAGCAGGTCCAGGCCGGCGTTGAAGCGGCCCTTGGCGGCATCGGCGTCCTTCAGCGCGGCCTGCATGAAGCCCATGGCGTCCTTGGGGTGCTCGGTGTGCTTGCCTTCGCCGTACATGTCAATGGCCAGGGCGCTGTAGCCCAGCCCGGCGAGGTCGCGGGCGCGTTGCTTGGCATAGTCGTTCAGGCCCCACCATTCGTGGACCACGACGATGCCGGGGCGCTTGCCCTCGATGGCATCGTCGTAGGCGTAGTAACCCACCATCTGGGTGCCGTCGGCGGCGGTGTAGGGGATTTCCTGGGTCTGGATTTCGGCGTTGGCAGCGACGCTGGCAGCCATGAGCAGGCCGAACAGGCAGTGGCGCATCGGGGTCTCCTTGACGGGCAATACGGCGGGCGAATGAGTAATAGGTCACAGAAGGATAGCGGTTCTTCGACCCGCCGGCAGGAGAACGGTTCTGGGTATCGATCGGTCAGGGCAGGCCTGCGACCTGCAATCGCCGCGAGGCGCGCCCACAGGGGGCTGTGCGGGGCTTGCTGCTTTTGTGGGAGCCCCGACCTCGGGGCCGATGCTTTTGATCTTTTGGCAGCCCTGCGGTCTGCAATCGCCGCGAGGGCGCGCCTCCCACAGGGGGCTGTGCGGGGCTTGCTGCTTTTGTGGGAGCCCCGACCTCGGGGCCGATGCTTTTGATCTTTTGGCAGGCCTGCGGCCTGCAATCGCCGCGGGGCGCGCCCACCGGGTTTGGCGTTGTTGCTGGCCGGGGCGGTGCTTTTCGGCGTGTAGGGTGGATGACGGCGCAGCCTCATCCACGCGTCGGCTCGCTGCTGTCCACGGCTCGCCGGATCAAGCATCTGGCGGCCGGGACCTGGTGGAAAACGCTTCGCGGTTTTCCACCCTACGAACGGCATTGCCGCGTGGCCGGGCTCCGGGTTACCAGCCCGGCACGCCACGCATGTCCGGTAGCTTGTGGGCGATGCCTTTGTGACAGTCGATGCAGGTGGCCTCGCCGCTGGCCAGGGCGGTGGAGTGGAACTGCGCGGCGCGCTTGCTCTGGCGGGTGAAGTCCATGAAGTCGAAGGCATGGCAGTTGCGGCATTCCAGCGAGTCGTTGGCCTTCAGCCGCGCCCACTCGTGTTCGGCCAGCTCGCGGCGCTTGCCGAGGAATTTCTCGCGGGTGCTGATGGTGCCGAAGATCTTGCCCCAGACCTCCTTGGAGGCCTGCATCTTGCGCGCGATCTTGTCGGTCCACTGGTGCGGCACGTGGCAGTCCGGGCAGGTGGCGCGCACGCCGGAGCGGTTGCTGTAGTGGATGGTCTCCTTGAGTTCCATGAACACGTTGTCTTCCATCTCGTGGCAGGAGATGCAGAAGGTTTCGGTATTGGTCGCCTCCAGGGCGGTGTTGAAACCGCCCCAGAAGACGATGCCGGCGATGAATCCGCCGAGGGCGAGCGCGCCCAGGCTGTAGTGCACGCTGGGCCGGCGCAGTACGTCCCAGTAGCGTTTGAGGAACGACAGTAGCGACTTCATCCGGGCCCCCTCAATTTCCGTCGGTGGATGGCGAGGTTTCCCGGTACAGCAGCTCGTCGATGTTCTTGAACTGGTTTTCCACCAGTGGTTTCACATCCTGCTGCGGCACATGGCACTGGGTGCAGAAGTAGCGCCGGGGCGCGACGGCGGCCAGGGTCTGGCTGTCGCGGTCGGTGTAGTGGGTGATGCTGATCATCGGTGCCTGGGCCCGGGCGCTGTTGGCGCGGCTGTGACAGGTGAGGCAGCGGTTGCCGTTCTTGTCGACCTGGTAGCCACGGATGGTGTGGGGGATGGTCGGCGGTTGCTCGGGGTAGTTGCGTTCGCGCCGGATGTCCTTGTTTTCCTCGTCGTGCAGTGGCGGTGGGGTGAATTCACGGCTGATGGTGCCGCCCGGGCGGCGGCCATCGGGGGCGGGGGCGTCCAGCGGATAGTCGGTTTCGGCGGCGATGGCCAGGCCGAACACCGCGAGCAGGACCAGCGGCAGTAAGCGGAATGTCATGGCGGCTCTCCTCAGGCGATGCTGACCACTTCGATCTTCACGGCGCATTTCTTGTAATCGGTCTGCTTGGAGATCGGGTCGGTGGCGTCGAGGGTGACTTTGTTGATCAGCTTGTTGGCGTCGAAGAAGGGCACGAAGACCAGCCCCATCGGCGGCCTGTTGCGCCCGCGGGTCTCCACCCGCGCCTGCATCTCGCCGCGCCGGCTGATCACCTTGACCACGCTGCCACGCCGGGCGTTGAGCTTGCGGGCATCCTCGGGATGCATGTAGACGAGGGCATCGGGAATGGCGCGATGCAGCTCGTCGACGCGCTGGGTCATGCTGCCGGTGTGCCAGTGCTCCAGCACGCGCCCGGTGCTGAGCCAGAACGGATAGTCCTGGTCCGGGACCTCCGCCGGGACTTCGTAGGGCAGGGCGAAGATGATCGCCTTCTTGTCCGGGTAGCCGTAGAACTGCACCCCGCTGCCTTTTTCCACGTAGGGGTCATAGCCTTCGCGGTAGCGCCAGCGGGTTTCCTTGCCATCCACCACCGGCCAGCGCAGGCCGCGTTCCTGGTGGTAGCGATCGAAGTCGGCAAGGTCGTGGCCATGGCCGCGGCCGAATTCGGCGTATTCCTCGAACAGCCCCTTCTGCAGGTAGAAGCCGAAGGCCTCGGCCTCCTGGTTGGTGTAGCCCTGGGTGATGTCGCTGTTGGGGAAGCGGTCGACCTGGCCGTTCCTGAACAGCACCTCGAACAGGGTCTTGCCCTTGAGTTCCGGGGCCTTGCCCAGCAGCTCCGCCGGCCAGACCTCGTCGGTGGTGAAGCGCTTGGAAAACTCGACCAGTTGCCAGAGGTCGGAGCGTGCCTCGCCCGGCGCGCTTACCAGCTGGTGCCAGAAGTGCGTGCGCCGCTCGGCGTTGCCGTAGGCGCCTTCCTTCTCCACCCACATGGCGGCGGGGAGGATCAGGTCGGCGGCCTGGGCGGATACCGTGGGGTACACGTCCGAAACGATGACGAAGGCGTCCGGGTTGCGCCAGCCGGGGAGGATTTCCTGCATGACGTTGGGGCCGGCCTGCATGTTGTTGGTGACCTGGGTCCAGTAGACCTTGAGCACGCCGTCCTTGAGCATGCGGCTCTGCTCGACGGCATGGAAGCCGGGTTTCTCCTGGATGGTGCCGGGCGGCAGCTTCCAGATCTTCTCGGTGGTGGCGCGGTGCTTGGGATTGGTGACCGCCATGTCCGCCGGCAGGCGGTGGGAGAAGGTGCCGACTTCCCGCGCGGTGCCGCAGGCCGAGGGCTGGCCGGTGAGGGAGAACGGGCTGTTGCCCGGCTCGCTGATCTTCCCGGTGAGCAGGTGGATGTTGTAGATCATGTTGTTGGCCCAGACACCACGGGTGTGCTGGTTGAACCCCATGGTCCAGAACGACATGACCTTGGTCTTCGGGTCGGCATAGAGTTCGGCCAGTGCCTTGAGGCGTTCGGCCGGCACGCCGCTTTCCTGCGCGGCGTGTTCGAGGGTGTAGGGCTCGAGGAATTTGGCGTAGTCGTCGAAGCGATATCGGTCCAGGTGTTGGCCACCCCACGGTTTTCCGCCTTGAACTCCAGCGGGTCGGTCGGGCGCAGGCCGTAGCCGATATTGGCCGCGCCCTGGGCGAAGCGGGTGTGCTTGTCGACGAAATCCCTGTTCACCGCGCCGCTCTGGATGATGTGGTTGGCGATGTAGTTGAGGATCACCAGGTCGGTCTGCGGATTGAAGACCATCGGGATATCGGCCAGCTCGAAGCTGCGGTGCTCAAAGGTGGACATCACCGCGACCTTCACGTGCGGCGCGCTGAGGCGGCGGTCGGTGACCCGGGTCCAGAGTACCGGGTGCATCTCGGCCATGTTCGAGCCCCAGAGCACGAAGGCATCGGCGGCCTCGATGTCGTCGTAGCAGCCCATCGGCTCGTCCATGCCGAAGGTGCGCATGAAGCCGAAGGCTGCCGAGGCCATGCAGTGGCGGGCGTTGGGGTCGATGTTGTTGGAGCGGAAGCCGCCCTTCATCAGCTTGTTGGCCGCGTAGCCTTCCCAGATGGTCCATTGCCCGGAGCCGAACATGCCCACCGCTTCCGGGCCGCCTTCCTTGAGTGCGGCCTTGTACTTCTCGGCCATGATGTCGAAGGCCTGGTCCCAGCTGACCGGCTGGAACTCGCCCTGCTTGTCGTACTGGCCGTCCTTCATGCGTAGCAGCGGCCGGGTCAGGCGATCCGAGCCATACATGATCTTCGACAGGAAGTAGCCCTTGACGCAGTTGATGCCGCGGTTGACCTCGGCCTTGACGTCGCCGTGGGTCGCCACGACGCGGTTCTCGCGGGTCGCCACCATGACGCTGCAGCCGGTGCCGCAGAAGCGGCAGGGCGCCTTGTCCCACTTGAGGTTGGTGGCATCGGCTTCGGTGATCAGGTTGCTGGCGGCGTTGCTGGCGATCGGCAGGCCGGCCACGGTCGCGGCGATGGCGGCGGCATTGGCCTTGGCGAATTGGCGTCGGGTCAGGCTCATCAGACGTCTCCTTCGAGGAGTTCTTCGTGGTAGATCAATGCGGCATTGAGTACGCCGGGCAACTGCTGGATGTGCTCGATCGCATCGAGGATGCGGCTTTCATGTTCGGCTTCCAGGACCACCACCAGCTTGCCGCTGGAGCTTTGCTGGTGCAGTTCCAGGCCGGGCAGCAGGATCAGGTTGGCCTTCACCGCGGCCAGCAGTTCCGGGCGGCAATGCACCAGCAGGCTGGCGATATGCAGGGTTGTGTCCATCGATAGGGTTCCGTCTCGGGACAGGGGGGCGATGGTGTGCTTTTCGGTTCGCTGGAACGATCAGGACGGTCCCGGCGGGCCGAAGATCATCTGCACGATCCAGACGGCGAAGCCGTAGCCCGAGACCAGGAGGACGCTGAGGATGGGAAACAGGAAGACGATGAGAAAGACGAAAAGACGGGTTTCGTCCCGTTTGCTCGAACTTCCGCTGGGGTCGATGTCATTCGGCGCTACTTTCATTCTTCTACTCCGACTGGCATATGAGGCGTCGCTCAGGCTCGGCGCGGCTGTGATCCCTTCCTGCCGTTGCAACGCCGGCACGCAATGTAACGTCCATAGAGAGCCTAGACAGGGAACTTCGCAATAACCAACGCGATTCGTAAGGAAATCACCGCGAGGCAGGTTTTTATCGACCGCCGGCTCGTTGCGGGAAGAGCCGCATGGCGGCCGGCAGGTTGTGCTAGCCTTCGCCGCTTTTTGCGGCCGTGGGCCGATCCGGAACGGCGATATGAGCACTCCAGAGCACGCTTTCACTCATCTGTGCCGCGGCACCCCGGCTTATCGGCGGGCCACGCTGGCACTGTTCTGCGCGGGTTTCGCCACCTTCGCACTGCTGTATTGCGTGCAACCGTTGCTGCCGATGCTGGCGGCGCATTTCTCGGTATCCGCCGCCAGCAGCAGCCTGGCGTTGTCGCTGACCACCCTGAGCCTGGCGTTGTGCCTGCTGCTTTCCGGCGCGCTGGCCGAGAGCTGGGGGCGCAAGCCGGTCATGGCGGCAGCGCTTGGCCTGGCCAGCCTGCTGGGCCTGGCCTGCGTGCTGGCCGAGTCATGGAACCTGTTGCTGGCGCTGCGCGCCTCGCTCGGCCTGGCCCTGAGCGGTCTGCCGGCACTGGCCATGGCCTATGTCGGCGAGGAGTTCGAACCCGAGTCGCTGCCGGCGGCGATGGGGCTGTATATCGGCGGGACTGCGCTGGGCGGGCTGCTCGGGCGGCTGCTGTCCGGCCTGCTGAGCGACCTGGGGGGCTGGGAGCTGGCGCTGGGTGGCATCGCGTCGATGGGGTTGCTGGCGCTGCTGCTGTTCCTCTGGTTGCTGCCGCCGTCGCGCCACTTCAAGGCCCAGCCGCTGTCGCCGGGCGTGCTGCTCGGCAACTTCCGCCGGCATCTGGGCAATCCGGTGCTGCGCGGGCTGTTCCTGCAGGCGTTCCTGCTGATGGGGGGCTTCGTCGCGCTGTTCAACTACATCGGCTTCCGCCTGGCCGGCGCGCCGTTCGGGCTGTCCGCGACGGTGATCGGCATGCTCTTCATCGTCTACCTGGCCGGCATCTTCAGTGCCGGCTGGGCGGGGCGACTGGTGCCGCGCTTCGGTGCGCGCCAGGTGCTGCAGGGCGGGGTGGCGCTGATGCTGCTGGGGGTAGCGCTATGTGCCAGTCCCTGGCTGGCGGTCATCATCTGTGGGCTCGCACTCTTCACCCTGGGGTTCTTCGCTGCCCATGCGGTGGCCAGCGGGCAGGTCGGCCACCACGCCAAGGGTGCCAAGGCCCAGGCCTCCGCGCTTTACCTGTGCGCCTACTATCTTGGCTCCAGCCTGGTGGGCTACGTGGCGGGCTATGTCTGGCAGCATGCCGGCTGGCTGCCGCTGATGGTGGTGCTGGCGGGGTTGTTCGTCATCGCCGGCTGGCGTGCGCGGAGCCTGTAGGGTGGAAAACCGCGAAGCGTTTTCCACGCGTTCCGGTGCGGGGTGGTCCGCAGCAGAGGCATCGCCCGCAAGCGGGCTCTTACACGGCGGGCGGCTTTCGATAGCGTAGGCGCGAGCCATGCTCGCGAACGCCGCTCCTGCAGGTCCGGTGCATACCTGCGCGGCGATTGCCAGGGGGCGCTATTCGATGCGTTGCTCGCCGGTGAAGACCAGCGTGCCCTTGCAGCGGCGGCAGAAGTAGCGGCGGCCCTTGCCGACCAGGGCGTGGCGCTGGGCGGTGAAGGCGAAGTCCTGCTCGTCGCAGCGGCAGCGATAGACATAACGGGTGCTCGGCCGGCGCTCGATCGCGTAGCTGTGGCAGCGCTCCGGCGTCAGCTCGTAGACGCCGCGCATGATCAATTGCCATTCCTCGCCATGGGGCTGGATGCGTGGGCCGAACAGGCGATGGGCGATCAGGTGCGCCACTTCGTGGGCCACGGTCTGCTGCAGGAAGTGCTCGCGGTTTTCCCGATACAGCTGCGGGTTGAAGCGCAGCAGGTTGTCGTTCAGGTGTGCCACACCGGCCTTCTGGCCGCGAAGCTTGAAGCTCACCCGCGGTCGTTCGAAGCGTTGCTGGAAGAACGCTTCGGCCAGTTGGTAGCAGGCTTCGACGCGGGCATTGAGTCGCTCGGGCATGGGGCACTCCAGAAAGAGCGCCGCATTATGCCAAAGGCGCGCTCAGCGCTGCAGACCGCCTGGCTCCTCCTGCGGACGCTCCTGCTGGGTACCGTAGCTCTGGTCCTGGAGGATGTCGCGCTCGTAGGTGGGGTTCAGCACGAGCATCCAGAACAGGATCATCGGCACCTTGAGGTTGACCAGCACCAGCAGCCCCACGGCCCAGGTGCTGGCGCCATAGAGGAAGGTATTGCGGCTGTCGATGCGCATGAAGGTGGGCAGGCCGACGAATAGCAGGTAGGTCGTGTAGATGCCCGCCGCCACCAGGACCGCGATGGCGATGAAGCGGGTCGGGTAGAGCGCGCCGAGGCCGGCGATGAAGAACGGCGTGATCATATAGGCGACGAACCCCACGCACTGGTTGAACGTGGGGCGGGCCTCGAAGGTGCGCGACATCCAGCGCAGGAAGAAGCCCATGATGAAGGTGCCGAGGATGATGGTGAAATAGATCAGCACGCAGAGTTGCACGGCACTGCGGGTATCGAGCCGGATCCGCTCGTCTTCCACCAGGCTCCAGCCCACGTAGCGGGTGCCGATGAACATGCATACGGCAGGCAGCAGGGCCCAGAGCAGCAGGTGGACGAGGTAGTTGGAGCTGTTTCTTTCTTCTTCGCGGCGGATGTCGGCCCATGCCTGGTCGGGGCGGGTCAACAGGGTGACAAGGTGCGAGGTCATAACGAGTCTCCATCTGCCTTTCGAGGGCTGGCCATGGCTGCAAAACAAGTGGCGTCATGGTTTTAGAGCGGCAGATGCGACGAGGGTTTCGCCTGCGACCGTAGGCGTTTGGCCACGGCGGGAAATGAAAAGGCCGCCTTGCAAGGCGGCCTCGGGTGGCGGGCAAGAGGTCAGCGTACGTAGACCGGGCCGATGCCCATGCCCCAGGTGATCACCGACAGCGCGATGATCGCCACCAGTACCACCAGCCCCACTGCCAGCACCGAACTGGAGAACATGAAGCCTTCTTCTTCGGGAATGTTCATGAACTTCGGCAGGCCGACATAGAGCAGGTAGGCCGTGTAGCAGACCGCCGCGGTGCCCACCAGCATGCCCAGCCACAGGTGCGGATAGAGTCCGGCCAAGCCGCCGATGAACAACGGCGTCGCGGTATACGCGGCGAACACGATGCACTGGGTGAGGGTCGGGCTGGCGTCGTAGGTGCGTGCCATCCAGTGGATGAAACCGCCCATCACGGCGACTCCGGCGAGCATGGCGAAGTACGAGAGGATCGCCAGTTGCATGCAACTGGCCTGGGTCAGCCTGACCGGCTCGCCGCCGTTGATGCTCCAGCCGACCTGGGTGGCGCCGATGTAGGCGGATATGGCTGGAATCGCCGCCAACAGCAGGACATGCGTCAGGTACATGTGGCTGACGGTTTCTTCTTCGCCGCGGATTTCTCTCCATTCCTGACCGGGATGAGTGAACAGGCCCCAAACGTGATTGATCATGCCAGCGTCTCCTCTGCTTATGGAGGGTCGCTTCGCCTGGCGGGTCGTCATCGAGGACGGCGCGTGCGACCTTATGTCGCAGTATAGGGATAGGCCGTCGGCTTACATCTACCGGTTTAGAGTAATTCGAAGCTAGGCAATCAACGGTAATAGCGCTGAAGAATTTCCATGGCCAGGTTGATCGATTGCAGGCGCTGGGTACTGCCGCCACGGTCGGGATGATGCAGGCCGACCAACTGCCGGTAGCGGCGCTTGATCACCTCCAGGGTGAGCGGTTGCGCGTGATGGTCCAGCTCGAACAGCTCCAGCGCGGCGCGCTTCTCGTCGCTGCCCTGCATGCGCGTCCAGAAGCTGGCCAACAGCCGCTCGACGTCGTCCTCGTCGGTATCCTTGAGGTTGTCGAGGTCCAGGTAGTAGTCACGCAGGGCGTCCTGCTCGCTGAGTGCCCGCTCGCCCGCCACGTAGGGTTGCAGGCGGATGCACAGCGGATTGATCTGCAGATGGCCGCTGGCCTGTTCCCAGAGGCGGTCGCGTAGCAGGTAGAGCGCGTTGAACACCAGGAAATGGGTGCGGAACAGCACCAGCTTGTCGGTCAGCGGCAGGTTCGGGATATGCGTGCTGTGGCGTCCCTTGAGTAGCTGGATCAGCTGATATTCGCTGCAGCCTGCGGGGTGCTCGCGCAACAGAGCCAGCAGCTGCTCGGGCAGATCCAGGGCCGGGGAGAGGTCTTCGGTCATCGCCAGACCCTACCACAGCGCCAGCATGCGACCCGGCTGCGTATCACATTACAGAGTGTCCGCTTGAGCCCGTTTTTTTACATTCACGCGCGGGCGGCGAACGGGCTGGGGCCGGCCGCGCTTTGCGCGTAAAATGCCCGGCTTTCGCATCACTTCCGGACTTTCGCCATGGGTACCCTTTCGGTCAACCAGAACAAACTGCAGAAGCGCCTGCGCCGCCTGGCCGGCGAGGCCGTCACCGACTTCAACATGATCGAGGATGGCGACAAGGTGATGGTCTGCCTGTCCGGCGGCAAGGACAGCTACACCATGCTCGACGTGCTGCTGTACCTGCAGAAGGTTGCGCCGATCCAGTTCGAGATCGTGGCGGTGAACATGGACCAGAAGCAGCCGGGCTTCCCCGAGCACGTGCTGCCTGACTACCTGCAGTCCATCGGCGTCGAGTACCACATCGTCGAGAAGGACACCTATTCGGTGGTCAAGGAGAAGATCCCGGAAGGCAAGACCACCTGTTCGCTGTGCTCGCGCCTGCGCCGTGGCACGCTGTACACCTTCGCCGACGAGATCGGCGCGACCAAGATGGCGCTCGGGCACCATCGCGACGACATCCTCGAGACCTTCTTCCTCAACATGTTCTACGGCGGCACGCTCAAGGCGATGCCGCCCAAGCTGCTCTCCGACGACGGCCGCAACGTGGTGATCCGCCCGCTGGCCTACTGCAGCGAGGCCGACATCGAGGCCTACGCGAAGATGAAGGAATTCCCGATCATCCCCTGCAACCTCTGCGGCTCGCAGGAGAACCTGCAGCGCCAGGTGGTCAAGGAAATGCTGCAGGAATGGGAGCGCAAGTCGCCGGGGCGTACCGAGATCATGTTCCGCGCGCTGCAGAACGTGGTGCCGTCGCAACTGGCCGACCGCAACCTGTTCGACTTCAAGAGCCTGCGCATCGACACCGACGCCACGCCACGCTTCGTCGACGTGATGAGCCTGTAGGGCGGGCGGCGCTCCGTTGGGGCGCGTAGCGCCGAAGCCCAACGTCACACCTGTGCCCAACCCAACTGACACCACTCCGCCGGATATTGCGGTTGAAACCCGGCGGTGCGCTGGAGTATGGTTCGGACATCTTTCGGAGAACAGCATGTCCCTCAGCCTCGCTTCCCTGTCCCTCGCCCACGCCGGTGCCGCATGCGCCGCGCGGCTGCGTGGCCGGGTGGTCGCGGCTGGCGGTTATTACTTCGGGTACTGGTTTAGCCACGGGCGCGCCTGATACCCCACAGGCGCCCCTAGCAAGCAGGGTCGCCACCAGAGCAGTTTTCGAACCCCCGGTCGGCCACCCGACCGGGGGTTTTGTTTTTTCCGGCCGCCTGCGGCCGAACGCAACGAGGAGAATACGCATGAGCACTTACCGCACCGACCGTTATTACCGCTACGACTGGCGATTTAGCCGCTTCGACGCCGCCCTGACACCACGCGAACGAACACTCGACTAGCGCCGTCGCGGGACTACCCGCGCCGGCAGAAGGAACCGCCAGATCATGAATGCATCCGCCACCGCCCAGCACACCGCTCTCCAGCTCGCCATCAGCGAATCCGCTCCGCTCGATTCGCTTCCCGCCCGCCGCACCGCCCAGCCGCTGCCCAGCCCCGCCGTATTGCGCCAGCGCCTGCCGCTCGACGCCGCGCTGGCCGAACGCATCCACAACGACCGCAATGCCATCCGCGCCGTGCTCGACGGTCGCGATCCGCGCCTGCTGGTGGTCGTCGGCCCCTGTTCGCTGCACGATCCGGTCGCCGCGCTGGAATACGCCGAGCGTCTGGCCGATCTCGCGCCTGAAGTCGACGACCAGCTGCTGCTGGTGATGCGCGCCTACGTGGAGAAACCGCGCACCACCGTCGGCTGGAAGGGCCTGGTCTACGATCCGCAGCTGGACGGTAGCGGCGACATGGCCGAAGGCCTGCGCCTGTCGCGCCGGCTGATGCTGGACATCCTCGCCACCGGCCTGCCGCTCGCCAGCGAGCTGTTGCAACCGCTGGCCGCCGGCTACTTCGACGACCTGCTCGGCTGGGCCGCCATCGGCGCACGCACCAGCGAGTCGCAGATCCACCGCGAGATGGTCAGCGGGCTGGACCTGCCGGTGGGCTTCAAGAACGGCACCGACGGCAGCCTGGGCATCGCCTGCGACGCCATGCGCTCGGCGGCGCATCCGCACCGGCATTTCGGCATGGACGCGCTGGGCCATCCGGCCCTGCTGGAAACCCACGGCAACCCGGATACCCACCTGGTGCTGCGGGGCGGCATGGCGCGCCCAACTACGATGCCGCCAGCGTCGCTGCCGCGCGCGCCGCGCTGGAGAAGCAGGGCATCGCCCCGCGGATCATGGTCGATTGCAGCCACGCCAACAGCGGCAAGGACCCGCTGCGCCAGCCGGAAGTGCTCGGCAGCGTGCTCGCACAGCGCCTGGCCGGCGATAGCAGCCTGCGCGGCGTGATGCTGGAGAGCCATCTGTTCGACGGCTGCCAGCCGCTGGGGGGCGAGCTGCGCTACGGCGTGTCGATCACCGATGGCTGCCTGGGTTGGAGCAGCACCGAGCAGCTGCTGCGCGACGCTGCCCGGCGCCTGCGCGGCTGAAGGCAGTGGACGGGCTTGCGGGGCCGCCCGCTCGGCGGCACCCTGTGCCGCTGCCTTCCCGATCGGATGGACCGACCATGCGTGACTACAAATGGCTGCACGAGTACTGCCTCAACCGCTTCGGCTCGGCGGCCGCGCTGGAGGCGCGCCTGCCGCAGCCGTCCAGCGCCGAACAGCTGCGGGCGATGCCCGATGACCGCTACTTGTCGCTGATCGCCCTGCGCATCTTTCGCGCCGGGCTCAAGCACAGCCTGGTGGATGCCAAGTGGCCGGCCTTCGAGCAGGCCTTCTTCGGCTTCGACCCGCAGAAGGTGGTGCTCATGGGCGGCGAGCACATCGAGCGGCTGATGCACAACACACAGCTGATCCGCCACCTCGGCAAGCTCAAGAGCGTGCCGCGCAACGCCCAGTTCGTACTCGACGTGGCGAGAGAGAAGGGCGGTTTCGGCAACCTGCTCGCCGACTGGCCGAGCAGCGACATCGTCGGCTTGTGGCGCTACCTGGCCAAGCACGGCAACCAGCTCGGCGGGGTGTCGGCGCCGCGCCTGCTGCGCATGGCCGGCAAGGATACCTTCGTCCCCAGCAACGACGTGGTCGCCGCCCTGAAGGCGCAGGAAGTCATCGACAAGACGCCCAGCAGCCAGCGCGACCAGGCTGCGATGCAGACCGTCTTCAACCAGTGGCAGGCCGAAAGCGGCCGACCGCTGTGCCAGCTCTCGGCGATGCTGGCTTTCACCGTCAACCACTGACGCTGCTGCGACGGTTTGGCGCAGCGCCGGCGTTGCGCCTGCGGTGTAAAGTCAAATCATGACCATCGTCAAAGACAAACGTGCGCGGATCGTATGGGTGCTGCTCACCTGCATCCTGATCAATGCCTTCGTTTGCAGCCTGAACCATGCCACCCACGTGGGCTTCGGCTTGGCCATGGGGCAGGACGCCTTCTGCCTCGGCGACGACTCCTCCTCCAGCGCTAGCACACTTCCCGCGGACGTTCACGGCTTGTCCGAGCAAGCGCTCGACTGCCCGCTGTGCAGCTCGGTGTTCCTCGGCATCGTCGTACTGCTCGCCCTGGCCTGGCTGGGTCGCGGGGCGACGGTCGCGCCGCGGCTGCGGCAACCGGAGCGGCTCGGTCCGCGCCACCACTGGCCGGCGCTGAACCCGCGCGCACCCTGAATCCCCTGACCGCAGACCACGGTGTCCATGCGCCGCGGCCCTGAGCTGCGCGCTGGACGGCAACTGTCGGAGCCTTCCGACGGCACGCTCAAACAGGGGATTCAAGCATGACCATGATGGAGCGCTTCACCCGCGCCGAGAGCCGCACCCGCTATCGGCTGCCCTTCCCGGATTACCCCAGCAACGCCCGCAGCTTCGTGCACCTGGATGCCAAGCTGCTGCCGTACTGGCACGCCTTGTTCGATGTCTGCCCGCAGTTGCTCAAGCTGGACCCGCCGGACGGCCTGAAGATCTTCCGCCAGTTCATGACCTGGGCCTACGGCTGCCAACTGGCGCTCGACTGGACCTTCCACCTCAGCGTCTGTCGCTGGTTACTGGTCTCGGGCTACCGCGAGCGGGTCGAGCCGGATCATATCGAAGCCATGATGATCGCCGCGGCGGCGCGCTGGGTCGCCAGCGACGACAGCCCGGCGCTTGGCATCGTGCTCGGCTGGCAGGGCGGTGGTGATCACGTCTTCGACTGGAAGCCGCGGGTACGCCAGGGCGGGCGCCCGTTCGCGGCCGAGGACGAGGAGCTGCCGCCGGCGCCCTGGGATTTCGCCTGGAGCCCGCTTTCGAGCACCGCTGGCAACGGCTTTCGCCGCTGGCTCAGGGTGCCCTGAGTGCGACAGCCCGCCACAGTGTCGTACTGCCATCCTTGGTGGAGCATGACACAAGGCCGGCAGCAATGGCCGCGTTCGCCCGGAACCGGAGCAGGACAGGCCCAGGCGGGATGTTCTGCCCGACTGCAGGGGGCGTGCCGGCGTTTCGCAGCAGCGGCCCGGCCAGCCGCTATGCTCTTCAAGCGAAGCGACAGGGCTGCAAGCGCCAGCGGAGGCGGGGTGGGGCAGGCTGTCGCAGTTGTCGCCGCTGGAGGCGGGCGGGACACTTTGCAGGCCTCGAATCCGAGCAGCGCTTCCACGGGTGGATTCGAGGTGGAGCGATTGAGCCCGGGCCGCAATGCCCGGGTTCCGGCCCCCGCCCCAACGGGGGCCTTCAATCGCAGCATGCCGCCGGAGCGGGAAGCGCTCGGGCTGGCGAGCAAGAGGAGGTAGGCATGTTCAAGTCGTCGCTCAGACGGGATGTCGTGCTGGTACTGCTGGTCAAGGTCGCGATCCTCATAATCATAAAAAACATCTGGTTCGATGCTCCCAGCATTCCCGAGAACGGTTCGGCGCGGGTTGCCGGATATTTGCTTGATTCGCGGGGTTCGATCCCCGAGGGAGGGCCGAGATGATCTCGGAAAGCGTTGTCGATCTATCACGCCTGCAATTCGCCATGACGGCGATGTATCACTTTCTGTTCGTGCCGCTGACGTTGGGGCTGTCCTTCCTGCTTGCCATCATGGAGTCGGTCTACGTCATGACCGGCAAGCAGGTCTACAAGGACATGACCCAATTCTGGGGCAAGCTGTTCGGCATCAACTTCGCCCTCGGCGTCACCACCGGGCTGACCATGGAGTTCCAGTTCGGTACCAACTGGGCCTATTACAGCCACTACGTCGGTGACATCTTCGGGGCGCCGCTGGCTATCGAGGGGCTGATGGCCTTCTTCCTCGAGTCCACCTTCATCGGCCTGTTCTTCTTCGGCTGGGATCGCTTGAGCAAGGTGCAGCACCTGTCCATCACCTGGCTGGTGGCGCTGGGCTCGAACCTCTCGGCGCTGTGGATTCTCATCGCCAACGGCTGGATGCAGCACCCGGTGGGTTCGGAGTTCAACTTCGAAACCATGCGCATGGAGCTGGTCGACTTCGCCGCGCTGCTGTTCAACCCGGTGGCACAGGTGAAGTTCGTGCATACCGTGTCGGCCGGCTACGTCACCGGGGCGATCTTCGTCCTGGCCATCTCCAGCTACTACCTGCTGAAGCAGCGCGATCTGGGCTTCGCCCGCCGTTCGTTCGCCATCGCCGCAGTGTTCGGCCTGGCCTCGACGCTCTCGGTGATCATCCTCGGCGACGAGTCCGGTTACGAGATCGGCGAGGTGCAGAAGGTCAAGCTCGCCGCCATCGAGGCCGAGTGGGAGACCCATCCGGCGCCGGCCGGCTTCACGCTGTTCGGCCTGCCCGACCAGGAGCAGATGCGCACCGACTTCGAGGTGAAGATCCCCTATGCGCTGGGGCTGATCGCCACCCGCTCGGTGGACGAGGAGATCAAGGGCATCAAGCAGCTGGTCGCCGAGCATGAGCTGCGCATCCGCAACGGCATGCTCGCCTACGAACGGTTGCAGCAGCTGCGCGCCGGCGACAAGTCGCCCGAGGCCATCGCTGCCTTCGACGAGGTCAAGCAGGACCTGGGCTACGGGCTGCTGCTCAAGAAGTACACGGCGGATGTGCTGGACGCCAGCGAGGAGCAGATCAAGCAGGCTGCGCTGGATACCATCCCCGACGTACCCAGCCTGTTCTGGACCTTCCGCGCCATGGTCGCCGCGGGCTTCCTCATGCTGCTGCTGTTCGCCCTGGCGAGCTGGGCCTCGATCAAGCGCAATGCCGAGAACAAGCCCTGGCTGCTGAAGTTCGCGCTGTTCAGCCTGCCGCTGCCGTGGATCGCCGCGCAGACCGGCTGGTACGTCGCCGAGCACGGCCGCCAGCCTGGTCGATCGCCGAAGTGTTGCCGACCCATCTGTCCACCTCGACGCTCGCCGCGGGTGATATCTGGGGATCGCTGATCGCCCTGGTGGGCTTCTACAGCCTGCTGCTGGTGGTGGAAATGTTCCTGATGATCCGCTTCGCGCGGCTCGGCCCGAGCAGCCTGCACACCGGTCGTTATCACTTCGAGCAGGGCGCGGTCGCAGTGGCCGATGCCCCGTCGCAAGCCTGAGGAAATCACCATGTTCGATTACGAGGTACTCAAGCTGATCTGGTGGGTGCTGATCGGTGTATTGCTGATCGGCTTCGCCCTGACCGATGGCTTCGACATGGGCGCCATGGCGCTGATGCCCTTCGTCGGCAAGACCGACAACGAGCGGCGGGTGGCGATCAACACCATCGCGCCGCACTGGGATGGCAACCAGGTATGGTTCATCACCGCCGGTGGCGCGCTGTTCGCTGCCTGGCCGATGGTCTACGCGGTGGCCTTCTCCGGGTTGTACTGGGCGATGCTGCTGGTGCTGTTCGCACTGTTCTGCCGCCCGGTGGGCTTCGACTACCGCAGCAAGGTGGCGGACCCGCGCTGGCGCAACGCCTGGGACTGGGCGCTGTTCGTCGGTGGCGCGGTGCCGGCGCTGGTGTTCGGCGTGGCCTTCGGCAACCTGTTCCTCGGCCTGCCGTTCCAGCTCGACGAGCTGATGCGCTCCACCTACCACGGCTCCTTCTTCGCGCTGCTCAACCCCTTCGCGCTGCTATGCGGCATCGTCAGCCTGAGCATGCTCAGCGCCCATGGTGGTGCCTGGCTGATGATGCGCACCGACGGCGCGCTGGGCGAGCGCTCGCGGCAGGCGACCCGGTTGTGCGCGCTGGTGTTCCTGCTGGGCTTCGTGGCGGCCGGGCTGTGGCTGGTACTGGGTATCCAGGGCTTCAGCCAGCTGTCGGTCACCGACCCGGGGGCGGCGCTCAATCCGCTGCTGCACAAGCAGGTGGCGCAGGACAATGCCGGCTGGCTGGCCAACTACCGCCTGTATCCGCTCACCCTGGTTGCGCCGGTCATCGCCATCGCCGGCGCGCTGCTGGCCCTGCTCGGCTCCAGCCGCAACAGCGGTGCCGCGAGCTTCCTCGGCACCAGCCTGATGATCGTCGGCAGCATCTGCACCGCGGGCTTCGCGCTGTTCCCCTTCGTCTTCCCGTCGAGCCTGGACCCGGCATCGAGCCTGACCCTGTGGGATGCGGTATCCAGCCGCAAGACCCTGGGCATCATGTTCGTCGTGGCCTGCATCTTCGTGCCGCTGATCCTCTGCTACACGCTGTGGAGCTACGTGCGCATGTGGGGCCGGCTGAACGACAAGAGCATCGAGGCCAACCCCCACGGGCTGTACTGATCGCGCAGGCGGGCCGTCCGGGCCCGCCTCGCCAAGGAGAAACGACTATGTGGTACTTCACCTGGATTCTCGGTGTGCTGCTCGCCTGCAGCTTCGGCATCATCAACGCGCTGTGGCTCGAAGCCACGCAGGATCTGGATGCGGAGCCGGGCCGGGATCGGCATGGCCGCTGACTGGCTCTACCGGCCGGCCAGCCGCGCACTGTCGCTGCTGCTGGTCGCGCCGCTGGCGTTGCTGCTGCTGATTCATCCGGCGGCGATGCTCGACAGCCAGGGTGGCTACAGCCATCCGTTGCTGATGCTGGTGATGTGGGGCATCTCCGCGGGCTTCGTGCACGGCCTCGGCTTCGTTCCGCAATTCTGGCTCTGGCGCTGGCTGCTCGGGCCGCTGCCGGGCTGGACGCTGGCGGCACTGGGCTATCTGATCCTGTGGCAGGCGCAACGCTAGCGGCCGTTGCCGCTGTGCCAGCCGAATCCACGACCTGCCGGGCAGGCCGCCGGGGCGGCGTGCCACGGCTCATGCAAGGGCCGCCGGGCTGAGGTGGGTGGGCCAGACGTTTTGCCGCAGTCGAATCGTCACATTTCGTCCGATTGAATTTGATCATCGGCGCGAGAGCAGGCATAGTCGCCGGCACTTTGAAATCACCGACACGGTCGTGCCCATGCGCCAACGCTTCGCACCCCTCGTGCCCCTCGCACTGATTGCCCTGCTGACCGCTTGTGCCGGCCAGCCCGTCCAGACCGAACGGCAGTTCGTATCGCCTCGTCTGGCACAGCATCATCCCCTGGCCGAATTCGATTTCGCTGCCCTCGGCAAGGCGAGCGAAGACTCGCTGGACGCGCTCACCGACGAGCACGACTACCAGTTGCCGCACCTGGCCGACAGCATTCTCGAGCGGGGTTTCACCCTGGTCGGCACGCCATACCGCTATGGCGGCAATTCGACGAAGACCGGTTTCGATTGCAGCGGCTTCGTCGGCTTCCTGTTCCGCAAGGAGGCGGGCCTCGAACTGCCACGCTCCACCCGCGAGCTGATCAACCTCGATGCGCCCGTGATCGAGCGCGGCGAACTCGTGCCCGGGGATGTGGTGTTCTTCAACAACCGCGGCCGTGGCCGGGTCAGCCATGCCGGCATCTATATCGGCGACGACCGCTTCATTCACGCCTCCAGCAGCCGCAGCGGCGGAGTGCGGGTCGACAGCCTGGACGACAAGTACTGGCGGGCCAGCTACCTGGAAGCCAAGCGCGTACTGGCGCTGGCCCCGCAGTTGGCGTCGGGCTCGGTGCAGCACTGATTCCCGGTCATATTCGCTGACGCCGCGGGCTTGCGTCTTCGCGCGCCTGCCGGCAGAGTGATGGCTCGACCGCCAGGACCGCTCTGCCATGCCTTTTTCGGCTCGTCTCTCGATCATCCTGCTGATCGCTCTGCTCACCGCCTGCGCCGGCCCCGCACCGCAACCACCGGTCATCGCGCCGGTCGAACCGCCGGCTGCCGGTGCGGCCGAAGACGTTCTCTTCAGTGCCCTGGGCCTGGTCGGCACACCCTATCGCTACGGCGGGAACACGCCGGACAGCGGCTTCGATTGCAGTGGCCTGATCGGCTACGTCTACCGCGGTGCCGCTGGCATGAGCCTGCCGCGCACCACCAGCGAGATGAGCCGGATGCGCGGCACCGACGTCGGCCGCGGAGCCCTGCGCGCCGGTGACCTGCTGTTCTTCGCCACCAGCGGCGGGCGCCGCGTCAGCCATGCCGGGATCTACGTCGGCGAGGGGCGCTTCGTCCATGCGCCGTCGAGCGGCGGCACCGTGCGGCTGGACAGCCTGGCGAACAACTACTGGCAGAAGAACTACCTCGGCGCCAAGCGCCTGCTCGACGAGTCGCGTGTCGCCAGCAACTGAGCCTTCCGGATGTATACACATCCTGCAATGGTATGAATTTGACATGCCGCGATTCCTCAATCCTGAGGCTTTGGTTAAGATCTGCGCCCTCACTTCCTCACGTGCGCGGTCCCGCGCACACGCCAGATTTCCTAACCTTCGCTTTGGGTGATTTATGCCTGAAATACTTCCGTTCGTGCTCATTGCACTCGCCGTGGCTGCGCTACTGGGTGTGGTGCTTGAAGAAATAACCCACGTCAACAAGGCCAAGGTGACCTTGTTCTTCGGTACGCTGGCCTGGCTGCTGCTGTTCATCTTCTCGCCCGTGGGCGAGGAGCGGGACCTGGTGCTCGCCAGCCTCAACGAGAACATCGCCGAGATCGCCGGGCTGTGGATCTTCCTCGTCGCCGCGATGACCTTCGTCGCCTATCTGAACAAGAAAGGCATGATCGAGAACCTGATCTACCTGGTGCTGCCGCAGCGGATCAGCGAGCGGGCGCTGCTGTTCCTGACCGCGGCGTTCTGCTTCGTGTTCTCCTCGCTGGCGGACAACATCACCGCGACGCTGGTATCGATCACGCTGATCCTGTCGCTGCAGCTGGAGCGCGCCAAGACCATCAAGTTCGCCACCCTGGTGGTATTTGCGGTGAACTCCGGCGGTGTTGCACTGATCACCGGCGACGTCACCACGCTGATGATCTTCCTCGCCGGCAAGGTGCAGATCCTGCAGCTGCTGGCCCTGGCGCTGCCTGCCTTCCTCGCCGTCATGGTGCTGGCGGCGATCCTCTCCATCGGCATGAGCGGCGAGGTGCGGGTGCAGGCCCATCGCAAGGACGTGCGCGGCGTCGATGTCGCGATCGCGCTGATCTTCCTCAGCACCATTCTGTTCACCATCGCCGGCAACTTCTTCTTCCAGATTCCGCCGGTGCTGACCTTTCTTGCCGGCCTGTCGATCATGTTCCTGGTGGCGCGCTTCTTCAGCGACGACAACGACACCGATCCGATCCTCGAGTACGTTCGCCAGGTGGAATTCGAGACCCTGTTCTTCTTCCTCGGCATCCTGCTGCTGGTGGGCATGCTCAAGGAAATCCACGTGCTCGACGGGCTGGTGCGCATCTACGACCAGGTGCCGCCGATCATGGCCAACTACCTGATGGGCGTGCTTTCGGCGGCCATCGACAACGTGCCGCTGACCGCCGCGCTGCTCAAGTCCGGCCTGCAGATGGGCGTGGCCGAGTGGATGGTGCTGACCTACGCGGTCGGCGTGGGCGGCTCGCTGCTGGTGATCGGCTCGGCGGCGGGGATCGTCGCCATGAGCAAGGTGCAGGGGCTGACATTCGGCAGCTATCTCAAATATGCGCTCTACCTGTTCGTGGCCTTCAACATCGGTTTCGCCGGCGTCTACCTGGTCGGCTTGCTCATGTCCGGCGTGGCCTGAGGCGCCCGGCTGCTCCCGGCGAGTCGGGGAGTGGGGCGGCCGTTCACGGCCAGCCCAGGTTGAAGTGCGAACCGAGCGCGAAATGGCCGTCGAGCATGTCCCAGCGCTCGACACAGACCTTCTTCTGCGCGCCGGGCGTGAGTTTCAGCCGGTTGAAGGAGTTCGGCGAAGTGCCCCGCAGCCGCGAGGACAGCGTGGTGCCGGCCTGCACCATCCAGATCTCGCGCGCCAGCCCCTGGTACTGCCCGGACAGCGGCAGTACGTAGGCAGGTGGATGTGCCCGCCCATCACCAGGTCCAGGCCGAGTTCGGCCCAGCGCTGCAGGGCGGCTTCGGCGCCGTGCTGCAGGTTGCTCAGGTCGCTCTGCAGCATGGCGCCGAAGGGCTGGTGGGCGACCACGATGCGCACCTTGTCGCCGTCCGTGCGCGCCAGCCGCTGCGCCACGGCCTCGACCTGTTCGGCCGTCACCCGGCCGTCCTTGTGGCGCCGTGGGTGGGTCGTGTTGAGGCCGATCACCAGCATCTGCTCATTCTCGAAGACCGGCTCCAGTTCCTCGCCGAAGTGCCGACGGTAGTTGCCGTAGGGCGTGAGGAAGCGGGCGAAGAGGTTGTATAGCGGGATGTCGTGGTTGCCGGGAATCACCAGGGTTTCGCCGATGCCATGGCCGCGCAGGCGCTCGACGAACGCCCGCGCCGCGGCGAACTGGCCACGGCGGGCACGCTGGGTGATGTCGCCGGAGAAGATCAGCAGATCGGCGCCGTGCTCGCGCACGTGAGCCTCCAGCGCCTGGACCACGGGCGGTTGTTCGGTGCCGAAATGGGTGTCGGAAATCTGCAGGATGCTGGTCATGGGCGGCTACGTTCGTCCTGGCTGATCGGGGCATTGTTGCATTCGAAGCCTGTCGGCGTCCGCCGTTCCGGGCGATTGGGGCAGCCGGCGGGCAAGGGCGCGCAAGCGCTGCGACAACCCCACGGTTGCACCGTGCCCCGGCCATGGACTAACCTCCGCGTCGCCTCAGGTGCCACTGGCTCAATGCCAGGGTGAAACAGGGAAGCCGGTCCAGTCGCAACGACGATTCCGGCGCTGCCCCCGCAACGGTAGGCGAGTCGAGAAACCGCAACGGCCACTGTGCTCAAGCATGGGAAGGCGTGGTTTCGGGATGCTGCGGCATCCGCTCGCAAGCCCGGAGACCGGCCTGTCGCATTTCACTGACAGTGCGGCGGGCGCTGAGCGGGCGGGTACCTTGCGGGTACTCTCTCTTTCCGGTTCTTCCGTCTGTCTTCAGCGACCTTGTGTCGTGCGGGTGGGCACGACGGAGAATCTCGAACCAATGCGCAAGTCCCTTTCCCTGGCTGCAGTGCTGCTGGGCCTGCCTTCCTGTGTCCTGGCCCACGAGGGCGCCCTGCTGCTGGGCCAGCAGCTGATCACCGCCAGCCGTACCGGCACGTCGCCGGTATCCATCGCCTCCAGCAGCCTGATCACTCGTGACGACATCGAGCGCCAGCAGGCCGGCAGCGTGCCGGAATTGCTGCAACGCCTGGCCGGGGTCAGCGTCACCAGCAACGGCGGGCGCGGCAAGAGCACCTCGGTGTCCATCCGCGGCACCAGCGACAAGCATGTGCTGGTGCTGATCGATGGCATCCGGGTCGGTTCGGCCACCTCCGGCAGCGCCGCGCTGCAGAGCATCCCGGTCGAGCAGATCGAGCGTATCGAGGTCGTCCGCGGGCCGCGTTCCAGCCTGTACGGTTCGGAGGCCATGGGCGGGGTGATCCAGATCTTCACCCGTCGCGGCGGCGGCGACGGCTTCAAGCCCTATTTCTCGGCGGGCGCCGGCTCGCGCTCGAGCTACAGCGGCTCGGCCGGCGTGGCGGGCGGGCAGGGCAACGGCTGGTTCAACCTCGGCGTGGCCAGCGAGTCCACCGACGGCATCAATGCCCGTGCCTACCGCAGCAGTGCGCCCGGGGCCTTCGAGCCGGACGCCGACCGTTACCGCGAGCTGTCGGCCCAGCTGCGCGCCGGCTATCGCTTCGACAACGGCCTGGAACTCGACGGCAGCTGGCTGCAGAGCGAGAACCACAGCGACTTCGACAGCCGCTCCAGCAGCGGCGCCAGCGGCCGCAACGCCTACAGCGACGGCTCGCTGCAGGCGCTCAGCGGTCGCGCGCGCTTCGCGCCGCTGGCTTCCTGGGACGTCACCCTGCAGGCGGGGCACAGCGAGGACCTGGGCGACAACTTCCAGGACGGCCGCTTCTACTCGCGCTTCGACACCCGCCGCGACAGCGCCAGCTGGCAGAACGACTTCCATGTCGGCGAGGCGCAGCTGCTGACGCTCGGCATGGACTACCAGCAGGACCGCATCGACAGCAGCGACAGCTATGTCGAGGACAGCCGCTACAACCGTGGCTACTTCATCCAGTACCAGGCCGCCTTCGGCCGCCACGGCGTGCAGGCCGGCCTGCGCCGCGACAAGGACGAGTTCTTCGGCTCGCACGATACCGGCAGCCTCGGCTACAGCTTCGAGCTGAGCGAGGCGCTGACGCTGACCGCCGCCTACGGCACCGCCTACCGCGCGCCGACCTTCAACGACCTGTACTACCCGGCCAGCGCCTATACCGCCGGCAATCCGGAGGTCAAACCGGAGGAATCGGAAAGCTACGAGCTGGGCATCCGCGGCAGCCACGGCTGGGGCGAGTGGAGCGTCAACGCCTACGAGAACCGGATCGAGGACCTGATCGTCTGGGCGGGCAGCAGCCCCATGCGTCCGGAGAACGTCGACGTGGCGCGCATCCGCGGCATCGAGACCCGCGTCGCCACCGTGCTGGCCGGCTGGGACCTGGCGGCCAACTTGACTTTCATGGACCCGCAGGACCGCAGCAAGGCCAACCACGGCCACCTGCTGCAACGCCGCGCCAAGCGCCAGTTCAACCTGGACCTGGATCGCCAGTTCGGCGCCGTCGGCCTGGGCGCCTCGTTGTACGCCGCGAGCGAGCGCTTCGACAAGGCCAGCAATGCCCCCGACACCCGCATGCCCGGCTATGCCCTGCTGGACCTGCGCGGCGAGTACCGCCTCGACGACGCCTGGCGCCTGCAGGCCAAGCTGGCGAACCTGTTCGACCGCGAATACGAAACCACCCAGACCTACGAACAGCCTGGCCGCGCACTGTATTTCACCGTGCGCTACCAGGCCCTGTAACCGGCAACCCATCCGAGGAGTTTCACCATGCACGTCCTGTCCATGCGCGCCCAGTCGGCAATCGGCGTCGCGCTGATCCTGCTGATGGCCATGACCCGCGGCCAGCACTTCGCCAGCGTCGAGAACCTGCCCAGCGCCAGTTGGTCGATCTTCTTCCTCGCCGGCTTCTACCTGCGTCCGCGCTGGGCGTTCGCGCTGTTGTTCGCCGAGGCCTCGGTGCTGGATTTCGGCTCCCTGGCCAGCGGCAGCATCAGCGACTGGTGCCTGTCGCCGGCCTACTGGGCGCTGCTGCCGGCCTACGGCAGCCTGTGGCTGGCCGGGCGGCTGTTCGCCGGTTGGCAGCGCGACGATCTGCGCAGCCTGGCCGTGCTCGCGTCGACGCTGCTGGTGGCGGGCTTCGTCGGCTACCTGATCTCCGGCGGGGCGTTCTACTTCTTCTCCGGACGCTATCCGGAGCCGACCCTGGCCGGCTTCCTGCCGCGCATCGCCCAGTACCTGCCGCGCCACCTGGGCAACCTGGCGTTCTACGTCGGCACGGCGCTGGTGCTGCACCTCGGCATCGTCTCGGCGTTGCGCCTGGACCAGGCGCGGCGGGTGCACTGATGGACGCGCGCGACGCACGACACAAGGTGCGCATGCAGCGCAAGAAAGCGGTGGTCGACGCGAAGATCGCCGAGGCCCAGGACGAATACGGCCTGCTGCTGGTGCACACCGGCAACGGCAAGGGCAAGAGCAGCTCGGCCTTCGGCATGGTCGCCCGCGCGCTGGGCCACGGCATGAAGGTCGGCGTGGTGCAGTTCATCAAGGGAGCGGCCAGCACCGGCGAGGAGGCATTCTTCCGGCGCTTCCCCGAGGAGGTGCGTTTCCACGTCATGGGCGAAGGTTTCACCTGGGAGACCCAGGACCGCCAGCGCGACATCGCCAAGGCCCGCGCGGCCTGGGGGGTGGCGCTGGAGCTGATGTCCGATGAAAGCATCGGCCTGGTGGTGCTGGACGAGCTGAACATCGCCCTCAAGCACGGCTACCTGGAGCTGGAGCCGGTGCTCGCCGATATCGAGGCGCGGCCGCTGCCGCAGCATGTGGTGGTCACCGGCCGCGGCGCACCGCCCGGGCTGATCGAGGCGGCGGATACCGTCACCGAGATGGGCCTGGTCAAGCACGCGTTCAAGGCCGGCGTGAAGGCGCAGAAGGGCGTGGAATTCTGATGCCGGTGCTCACGGGGTGCGTAGGGTGGATGACGCCTTTTTCATCCACCACCGGAGTTGTCGGTGGATGGGTAGAGCGTCATCCACCCTACGATGATGAGGGGCTGCGATGAATAGCCGAAGCTGCCCGGCATTGCTGATCGCCGCGCCGGCCTCGGGCCAGGGCAAGACCACCGTCACCGCCGCCCTGGCCCGGCTGCATGCGCGCCAGGGCAAGCGGGTGCGGGTATTCAAGTGCGGCCCGGACTTCCTCGACCCGACCATCCTCGCCCGCGCCAGCGGCCAGCCGGTCTACCAGCTCGACCTGTGGATGGTCGGCGAGGCGGAGTCGCGCCGATTGCTCTGGCAGGCCGCCGGCGAAGCGATCTGATCCTCATCGAAGGCGTGATGGGGCTGTTCGACGGCCAGCCGTCGGCGGCCGAGCTGGCGCGGCGCTTCGGCGTGCCGGTGCTGGCGGTGATCGACGGCGCGGCCATGGCGCAGACCTTCGGCGCCCTGGCCCACGGCCTGGCGAGCTTCCAGCCGGACCTGCCGTTCGCCGGAGTGCTGGCCAACCGGGTCGGCAGCGAGCGGCACGGGCAGATCCTGCGCGACAGCCTGCCGGAGACGATCCGCTGGTACGGTGCCTTGCCGCACAGCGCCGGGATCGAACTGCCGAGCCGGCACCTGGGGCTGGTGCCGGCCGGGGAACTGGCTGACCTGGACGCCCGCCTGGATGCCGCGGCCGATGCCCTGGCGACCAGCGCCGATGTGACGTTGCCGCCGGCGATGAGCTTCGCCGCGCCGGCGCCATGCGTGCTCGAACCGCTGTTGCAGGGCGTACGCATCGGCGTGGCGCGCGATGCCGCCTTCGCCTTCCTGTACCAGGCCAATCTCGACCTGCTGCGGGCGCTGGGGGCCGAACTGCTGTTCTTCTCGCCAGTGCGTTTCGCCCGCTTGCCGGCCGTGGACAGCCTCTACCTGCCCGGCGGCTATCCCGAACTCCATCTGCGCGCATTGGGCCGGAACCGCCCGATGGCCGAGGCGATCCGTGCCCATCACGCCGCCGGCAAGCCGATCCTCGCCGAATGCGGTGGCATGCTCTACCTGCTCGACGGCCTCGTCGATAAGGCGGGCGAGCATGGCGCGATGCTCGGCCTGCTGCCCGGCGAGGCGCGGATGCAGAGCCGCCTGACCGCCCTGGCGCTGCAGGAGGTGGCATTGCCGGAAGGGCGCCTGCGTGGGCATACCTTCCATCATTCATCGCTGGCGTCGCCGCTCGAACCGCTGGCGCGCGGGCAGTGCCCGAACTACAAGCGCACCGCCGAGGCGGTCTACCGGCAGGGGCGAATGACGGCTTCCTATATTCATTTCTACCTGCCGTCCGATCCGGCGGCCGCCGCGGCGCTGCTACGGCCATGAACGCGCACGCCTTCACCCCCGAGGAGCGCGCGGCGCTCTACCGTGCCATCGGCGAGCGTCGCGACATGCGCCACTTCGCCGGCGGCGAGGTAGCGCCGGAGCTGCTGGCGCGGCTGCTGGCGGCCGCGCACCAGGCGCCCAGCGTCGGCCTGATGCAGCCCTGGCGCTTCATTCGCATCACGGCCAGGGACCTGCGCGCGCGCATCGGAGCGCTGGTCGAGGAGGAGCGTCGGCGTACCGCCGAGGCCCTGGGCGAGCGCTCCGCCGAATTCATGCGGCTCAAGGTCGAGGGCATCGGCGAATGTGCCGAACTGCTGGTCGCCGCGCTGATGGAGGGACGAGAGGCGCACGTATTCGGCCGCCGTACCCTGCCGGAAATGGACCTGGCGTCGCTGGCCTGCGCCATCCAGAACCTCTGGCTCGCCGCCCGCGCCGAAGGGCTGGGCATGGGCTGGGTGTCGCTGTTCGAACCGCAGGCGCTGGCCACGCTGCTGGGCATGCCGGCTGGCGCCCAGCCGGTGGCGATTCTCTGCCTCGGGCCGGTGCACGACTTCTATCCGGCGCCGATGCTTGAACTGGAAGGCTGGACCCGCGGGCGGCCGCTGGCCGAGCTGCTGTATGAAGACCAGTGGGGGCGGCGGCCATGAGCCTGGCGCTGAGCTGTCTGGCCGGCGTCGGCCTGGATGCTCTGCTCGGCGAGCCGAGGCGTGCGCATCCGCTGGTCGCCTTCGGGCGGCTGGCCGATCGCCTGGAGCGGCATTTCAACGGACCCGCCGCGCGCGGCTGGCGCAG